>CAYTJW010000185.1:0-8502 GCA_964438135.1 uncultured Thermoanaerobaculia bacterium | reverse complement strand
GCCCGGAGCGGCCGGTGGTGTTCGTCGGCGCCGGCACCTGCGGCCTCGGCGCCGGGGCCTCCGCGGTGCTCGCGGCCGCCCGCGCCTGGCTGGCCGGGCAGGGCGTCGACGCCGAGGTGGTGGAGGTCGGCTGCATCGGCCTGTGCGCCGCCGAGCCCCTCCTCGACGTCCAGCTCCCGGGGCGCAACCGGGTCAGCTTCCAGTCGGTCCGGGCCGACGCCGTCCCCGCCCTGATGGCGGCGGTATTCCAGGGCACGGTGCCGACCGAGTCGTGCCTCGGCCAGCTGCGCGCGACCGGCGACGAGCCCTGGCCGGGCGTGCCCTTCCTCGACGAGCACCCGTTCTTCGCCCGCCAGCTGCGCTGGGTCCTGGCCAACTGCGGCCTCCTCGACCCCGACTCGCTCGAGGAGTACCTGGCGCGCGACGGTTACCAGGCGCTCGACACCGCCCTGCGCCGGCTCGACCCGGACGAGGTCTGCCGGGCGGTCGAGGAGTCCGGCCTGCGCGGCCGCGGCGGCGGCGGCTTCCTCACCGGCCGCAAGTGGCGCTTCGCCCGCGGCTCCGGCGCGGGGCAGCGCTACCTGATCTGCAACGCCGACGAGGGGGACCCGGGCGCCTTCATGGACCGGGCCGTGGTCGAGGGCGACCCGTTCCGGCTCCTCGAGGGCATGACCCTCGCCGCCTACGCCATCGGCGCCAGCCGGGCCTACGTCTACATCCGCGCCGAGTACCCGCTGGCGGTGCGCCGCCTCGAGCGCGCCATCGCCAGCGCCCGGAGCTGGGGCCTGCTCGGGAGCGACATCCTCGGCAGCGGTTTCGACCTCGAGATCACGGTCAAGATGGGTGCCGGGGCCTTCGTGTGCGGCGAGGAGACGGCCCTGATCCACTCGGTCGAGGGCCGGCGCGGCATGCCGCGGCCGCGGCCGCCGTTCCCGGCCGTGCGCGGCCTGCACGGCCGGCCGACGGTGATCAACAACGTCGAGACCCTGGCCAACGTCCCCGCCGTCGTCGCCCACGGCCCGGCTCGCTTCGCCGCGGTCGGCACCGCCGCGAGCAAGGGCACCAAGGTCTTCGCCCTGTCCGGCAAGGTGACGCGAACCGGCCTGGTGGAGGTGGCCATGGGCACCTCCATCCGCGACATCGTGTTCGCCATCGGCGGCGGCATCCCCGGCGGCAAGGCGTTCAAGGCGGTGCAGATCGGCGGCCCGTCGGGCGGCTGCATCCCGAGTGAGCTCCTCGACACCCAGGTCGACTACGAGTCCCTCAGGGCGGTGGGGGCGATGATGGGCTCGGGCGGCTTCGTCGTCATGGACGAGGGCACGTGCATGGTCGACGTGGCCAAGTTCTTCATGGACTTCATCCAGCGCGAGAGCTGCGGCAAGTGCATCCCGTGCCGCGAGGGCACGCGCCACATGCTCGAGATCCTCGAGGCGATCACCCGCGCCCGCGGCCGCGAGAAGGGTCACCAGGCGCTGGAGCGCTTCCAGGGCGTGGTCCACCTCGAGCGGCTCGCCCGCGTCATCCAGGACACCAGCCTGTGCGGCCTCGGCCAGACCGCCCCCAACCCGGTGCTGGCGACCCTGCGCTGGTTCCCCGAGGAGTACGAGGAGCACATCTTCGAGCGCCGCTGCCGGGCCGGGGTGTGCACCGAGCTGCGCCACTACTCGATCGACGTCGAGCTGTGCAAGGGCTGCGGCCTGTGCCTCAAGAAGTGCCCCGCCGGGGCGATCCTGGGCGCACCCAAGGCCCCGCACTACGTCGTCGACGACCGCTGCATCGCCTGCGGCACCTGCCTCGACGTGTGCAAGCTCGGGGCAGTGCGGGCGAGCTAGCCAGCCCGGAGACCGGGGACGCTCCGCCGGGAACGACGGGATCGGGTACGGGTACGGGAAGGGAAAGGGAGACTCCAGACATGCCGACCATCGAGGTGAACGGCCGAACCGTCGACGCCCGCGCCGACGAGACCGTGCTCGAAGCCTGCGAGCGCGCGGGCATCCGCATCCCCACCCTCTGCCACCTCTCCCACCTGACGCCGACCGGCGCCTGCCGGCTGTGCGTGGTCGAGGTCGAGGGGCAGCGCAACCTGGTGCCGAGCTGCGCCTACCCGGTCGCGGACGGCATGAAGGTCCGCACCCACTCGCCGCGGGCGACCGAGGCGCGGCAGGTGATCGTCGAGCTGCTGCTCTCCAACCACCCAGACGACTGCCTGTACTGCGTGCGCAACGCCGACTGCCGGCTGCGCGAGCTGGCAGCCGAGCTGGGGGTGCGGGGGCGGCGCTTCTTCGGCTCCAAGCTCGCCTACCACCTCGACACCTCGAGCCCGGCCCTGGTGCGGGACCCGGCCAAGTGCATCCTGTGCGGCAAGTGCGTGCGGGTGTGCGAGGAGGTCCAGGGGGTGGGCTGCCTCGACTTCGTCGGCCGCGGCAGCGCGACCGTCGTCAGCCCCGCCTTCAGGGAGGGCCTCAACGTCTCCAGCTGCGTCAACTGCGGCCAGTGCATCATGGTCTGCCCGACCGGCGCGCTGTCCGAGCAGAGCTCGATCCCGGCAGTCCTGGCGGCCCTCGCCGACCCGGAGCTGGTGGTGGTCGTCCAGCACGCGCCGGCGGTGTCGGTGAGCCTGGGCGAGGAGCTCGGCCTCGGCCTCGGCGTCGACGTCGCCGGGGCGATGACCGCCGCCCTGCGCCGGCTCGGCTTCGACCGGGTCTTCGAGACCTCCTTCGCCGCCGACGTGACGGTCATGGAGGAGGCCTCCGAGCTGGTCGAGCGGGTCTCCTCGGGCGGCGTGCTGCCGATGCTGACCAGCTGCTCGCCGGGCTGGATCAAGTTCGTCGAGGAGTTCTACCCCGAGCTCATCCCCAACCTGTCGACCTGCAAGAGCCCGCAGGCGATGCTGGGGGCCCTGACCCGGTCGTTCTTCGCCGAGCGGGCGGGGATCGACCCGGGGAGGATCTTCAGCGTCGCGATCATGCCGTGCGTGGCGAAGAAGTTCGAGGCCGGCCGGCCGGAGCTCGCGACCGACGGCCTGGCCGACGTGGACGCGGTGCTGACCACCCGCGAGCTGGCGCGGATGCTGCGCATGCGCGGCATCGACCTGGCGGCGCTCGAGCCGGAGACGGCGGACACCCCGTTCGGCGAGCGCAGCACGGCCGGCAAGCTGTTCGGGGCCAGCGGCGGCGTCATGGAGGCGGCGCTGCGCACGGCCCACCACCTGCTCACCGGGCGCGAGCTCGAGACGCTCGAGGTGGAGGCGGTGCGCGGCCAGGGCGGGGTCAAGGAGACGCGGGTCAGGGTCGGCGACCTCGAGCTGGGGGCCGCGGTGGTGAGCGGGCTCGGCAACGCCCGCGCCCTGCTCGAGCAGCTGCGCGCGGGCCGCAGCGACCTCCACTTCGTCGAGGTCATGACCTGCCCGGGCGGCTGCGTCAACGGCGGCGGCCAGGCCCACAGCACCTCGCCCGAGGCGGTCGCGGCCCGGCTCGCGGCGCTCTACGCCATCGACCGCGGCGGGGACCTGCGCACCGCCCACGGCAACCCGTCCGTCGAGCGGCTGTACCGCGAGTACCTGGGGCAGCCGCTGGGGGAGAGGAGCCACCATTTTCTGCACACCCGCTACTCGGCCCGCCACGTGGTGCGCTGAGGGGACGGGTCCGGGGGCTGGAGGGGCCGGTGAGCGAGGAGCACAAGCTCTCCCTCGTCTCGACCATCCGGGAGCTCTGCCGGGTGTGCTACACCTGCGTCCGCGAGTGCCCGGCCAGGGCCATCCGCATCGTCGGCGGTCAGGCCGAGGTGGTGGACGAGCGCTGCATCGGTTGCGGCAACTGCGTGCGGGTCTGCTCGCAGCGGGCCAAGCGGGTCCTGTCGTCGGTCGCCGCCGCCCGGGCGCTGCTGGCCGGCGGCGGTCGGGTCGCGGCCTGCCTCGCCCCCAGCTTCCCGGCCGAGTTCCCGGACCTCGAGCCGGGCGTGCTGGTGGGCGTGGTCCGGCGGCTTGGCTTCGCCTCGGTGCACGAGGTCGCCTTCGGCGCCGACCTGGTCGCGGCCGCCTACCGCGAGCTGCTGGCCTCCCGCCCCGGCGAGCGATACGTCGCCACCACCTGCCCGGCGGTGACCAGCTACGTCGAGCGCTTCCACCCCGACCTGGTGCCGCACCTGGCGCCGGTGGTCTCGCCGATGGTGGCGACGGCGCGGGTGCTGCGCGCGCTCTCGGGCCCCGGCCTCGCGGTCGTCTTCGTCGGCCCCTGCCTGGCCAAGAAGGAGGAGGCGGTGGCCAACCAGGTCGAGGGCGAGGTCGACTGCGTCCTGACCTTCGCCGAGCTGCGGCAGATGGTCGAGGAGGACGGGGTCGCCCCGGCCGCGGTGGCGCCCGCCGACTTCGACCCGCCGCACGGCTCGACCGGGGCGCTCTTCCCCCTGAGCCGCGGCATGCTGCAGGCGGCGGGCATCGAGGAGGACCTGATCCGCGGCGAGGTGGTGGCCGCCGACGGCCGGACCGGCTTCCAGGACGCCATCCGCGAGTTCGAGTCGGGCGCCCTCGACGCGCGCCTGCTCGAGGTGCTGTGCTGCACGGGCTGCGTCATGGGGCCGGGGATGACCTCGACCGCGCCGCTGTTCGCGCGGCGCTCGCGCGTCTCGCAGTACGTCCGTCGCACGACCCTGCACCGGCCGGCCGCCGCCACGGCCGCGGCCCTCGAGCGGCTGCGGGGGCTCGACCTGTCCCGCGGCTACGCGGTCGACGACCAGCGGCTGCGGGCGCCGGCCGAGGGCGAGGTCGACCGCATCCTCGCCCGCATGGGCAAGCACGAGCCGGCCGACCACCTCAACTGCGGCGCCTGCGGCTACGAGACCTGCCGCGAGCACGCGCAGGCGATCGACCTCGGCCTGGCCGAGAGCGAGATGTGCCTGCCCTACACCATCGACCAGCTGCGGCTGACCGTGCGCGAGCTGGCGGTGTCGCACCAGCAGCTGGCCAGCGCCCAGGAGGCCCTGGTCCACACCGAGAAGCTGGCGTCGATGGGGCAGCTGGCCGCCGGCATCGCCCACGAGGTCAACAACCCCCTGGGCGTGGTCCTGATGTACACCCACATGCTGCTCGAGGAGACCGACAAGGGCTCGTCGCTGCGCTCCGACCTGGAGACGATCGTCGAGCAGACCGACCGGGCCAAGAAGATCGTCGCCGGGCTGCTCAACTTCGCCCGCCAGAGCAAGGCCACCCCGGTCGCAACCGACATCCGCGACCTGGTCGCGCGGGTGCTGCGCAGCGTCGTGGTCCCGGACAACGTCACGGTCGAGGTCGACCACGGCGACGACGAGCCGCTGGCCGAGCTCGACGGCGACCAGGTCGCGCAGGTGCTGGTCAACCTCGCCGGCAACGCGGTCGCCGCCATGCCGGGCGGGGGGACCCTCACCATCCGCACCTCCAACCGCGACGGGCGGGTGGTGCTCGTGGTCCGCGACACCGGGGTGGGGATACCGCCCGAGAACCGGAACCGGATCTTCCTGCCCTTCTTCACCACCAAGGCGCCGGGCCAGGGCACCGGCCTGGGGCTGGCCGTGAGCTACGGCATCGTCAAGATGCACCGCGGCGAGATCACTGTCGAGTCGAACGCCGACCCGTCCGCCGGGCCGACCGGGACGACCTTCACGGTCGCCCTGCCCGCCCGGCACGCGGTCGGCCTGGACCGGGTCGCCGGGCCGGAGTCGGCCCCGGCGGGCACCGTCAGGGAGGGTGCGCATGTCGCCTGAAGCTCCACACACGACGCCAGAGAGGCACCGGACGATCCTGGTGGTCGACGACGACGAGGACTTCCGCGCCCAGCTCGAGCTGCAGCTCTCGGCCGCCGGCTTCGCGGTGATCGCGGTCGAGGGGGAGGCGCAGGCGCTCGAGGCGCTGCGCACCGTCCGCCCGGACCTCGCCATCGTCGACCTGATGATGGAGCGCCTCGACTCCGGCTTCTCCCTCGCCTACCGGCTGAAGAAGCTCGAGCCGCCGGTGCCCGTGGTCATGGTCACCGGCGTGGCGGCGGAGACCGGGCTCGACTTCTCGACCGCCACCGACGGGGAGCGGGCGTGGGTCAAGGCCGACGCCATGCTGACCAAGCCGGTCCGCTTCGAGCAGCTCGCGCGCGAGGTCGACCGGCTGCTGCGGAGCTGACCGTGGAAACGCTGCGGGTGCTGATCGTGGACGACGAGCCGACGATGCGGGCGGCGGTGAGCCGGGCCCTGTCCCGCTTCACCCTCCGGCTGCCCGACATCGAGGGCGAGCTCCGGTTCGAGGTCGAGGAGGCGGGCAGCGCCGAGGAGGGCCTGGCCAGGATCGAGGCCCGCCCGCCCGACATGGTCCTCCTCGACCACAAGCTGCCCGGGATGTCCGGCGTCGAGCTCCTGTCCCTCCTCGCCGAGCGCCCCGTCGAGCTGCCGACGGTGATGATGACCGCCTACGCCACGCTCGAGAACGCGGTCGTCGCCACCAAGCGCGGCGCCTACGACTTCCTCGCCAAGCCCTTCACCCCCGAGGAGCTGCGGGCGGTGGTGAGCAAGACCACCCGCCACCTGCTGCTGACCCGGGAGACCCGGCGGCTGGCGCGGGAGAAACGGCAGGTCCGCTTCCAGCTGCTGTCGGTCATCGTCCACGAGCTGAAGGCGCCGCTGGCGGCGATCGAGGGCTACCTGTACATCCTCCGCGACCGCACCGCCGGCGACGACCCGGCGGTCTACGAGCGGGCCGTCGGGCGCTGCCTGGTCCGCACCGAGGGGATGCGCAAGCTGATCCTCGACCTGCTCGACCTGACCCGCCTCGAGTCCGGCCAGAAGCGCCGCGAGCTGGCTCGCCTCGACCTGGTCGAGACGGCGCGGGGGGCGATCGAGGCGGTCGAGGTCGACGCGGCGGCGCGGGGCATCGCCGTCGAGCTGCACGCCGGGGCGCCGGCGCCGCTCGTCGCCGACCGCAGCGAGATGGAGAGCATCCTCTCCAACCTCCTCACCAACGCCGTCAAGTACAACCGCGACGGCGGTCGGGTCGACGTCACCCTGAGCGCGGCCGACGGCCGGGTCCGGGTCGAGGTGCGCGACACCGGCATCGGCCTGTCGGAGGAGGAGCGGGGGCGGCTGTTCCAGGAGCTGGTCCGGATCCGCAACGACCGCACCCGGGCCATCCCGGGCAGCGGCCTGGGGCTGTCGATCGTCCGCAAGCTGGCGCGGCTCTACGGCGGCGACTGCACGGTTGAGAGCGAGCCCGACGTCGGCAGCACCTTCACCGTCGAGCTGGCCCAGGAGCCGACGCCCGAGCTCGCGGCGGCGACGGCCGCGGCGGCGGGCGGGCCTGGCCTGAGCGGGTCGCCGTCGGCGCCGCGGGCCGCCCAGGACCTGCTGGCGGAGAGCGCGTGATGGACCGCGGCGCCCTCCTCGGCTGGCTGCGCGAACCCGACCCCGGCCGGCTCGAGGAGCTGTGGCGGGAGGCGGACCGGGTGCGGCGCGACCGCGTCGGTGACGAGGTCCACCTGCGCGGCCTGGTCGAGATCTCCAACCACTGCGTGCGGCGCTGCCTGTACTGCGGCCTGCGCGCCGACAACCGCCGGGTCGCCCGCTACCGGATGACGGCCGACGAGGTCTCGGCCAGCGCCCGCGCCGCCGCCGGCAACGGCTGGGGGACGGTGGTCCTGCAGGCGGGCGAGGACCCTGCCTTGAGCGCCGACTGGGTCGCCGCCGTGGTCCGCCGGGTCAAGGCGGAGACCGGGCTGGCGGTGACCCTGAGCCTGGGCGAGCGAGGCGAGGCGGAGCTCGCGCTCTGGCGCGAGGCCGGCGCCGACCGCTACCTGCTGCGCTTCGAGACCTCGAACCGGGCCCTGCTCGAGCGCGTCCACCCGCCGCGCGACGACCGGCCGAGCGACCGGCTGGCCCAGCTCGCGGTCCTCGCCCGGCTCGGCTACGAGGTCGGCAGCGGGTTCATGGTCGGCGTCCCCGGCCAGTCGTGGGACGACCTGGCCGCCGACCTCGAGCTGCTCCGCGCCCTCGACCTCGACATGATCGGGGTCGGCCCCTACCTGCCCCACCCGGCCACGCCGCTCGGCCGCCACCGCGCCGCCCTGTCCCTGCCGGCCGGCGAGCAGGTGCCGAACGACGAGCCGACCACCCTCAAGGCGGTCGCCCTGGCCCGGCTGCTGTGCCCCGAGGCCAACATCCCGGCGACCACCGCGCTCGCCACCGTCAACCCGGCGCGGGGGCGGGAGAACGCCCTCGAGCGCGGCGCCAACGTCGTCATGCCGAACCTGACCCCGGCCCCCTACCGAGCCGCCTACGAGATCTACCCCGACAAGGCCTGCGTCAGTAAGACCGCCGCCGCCTGCGGCGGGTGCCTGGCGCGGCGGGTCGAGGCCATCGGCCGCCGGGTCGGCCGCGGGTGGCAGCGTCTCCAGCAACTCCAGCAGGCTCGGCCCGTCGTACCACGGCGTGCGCGGCGACCGATCGACGATGTTGTCGGCCAGCAGGGCCGACACCGGCAGCGGGATGGCC
>CAYTJW010000184.1:0-8509 GCA_964438135.1 uncultured Thermoanaerobaculia bacterium | reverse complement strand
AGCGCGCCGGCCAGAGCGCTGTCGTGCGCGCCGGCGGCCCGCCTGGCGCCGCGGTCGGCCCAGGGAGCGGCGGCCGGCTCAGGCGGCGCGCTCGCGGGGGATGAGCTCGGACGGCGCCACCCGGTAGAACTCCTTGAAGCGGCGCGAGAAGTGGTAGGGGCTGGAGAAGCCGAGGCGAGAGGCGACCTCGTTGACCCGGAAGCGGCCGCTGAGGAGCAGGCGGCGGGCCTCGCGCATCTTCATGGCGACGATGAGCTGGGTGGGGGTGCAGGAGAGGGCCGTGGCCAGGCCCCGCTCGAGCGTGCGCAGGGAGCAGTGCAGCTCGTCGGCGAGGTCGGCCGGGGCGAGGCTCTCGGCGAGGTGGCGGTGGACGGCGGCGATGGCCTGCCCGGCGAGGGTCTCGGCGGCGTCGCCGACCCCGGCCACGGCCCGCCGGACGTAGCTCGAACGCCCGGCGAGGACGTCGGCCGAAGGCGCCTCGGCGGGGGCGGCGGCGACCGCCGCCTCCAGCAGCGGCTCGAGGCCGCCGTCCTCGGCGGCCACCTCCTCGCCGGTCGTCGCCCCGGCCAGGCGCCCCTCCAGCTCCGCCAGCCGGCCGAGCAGGGCGTCGATGCGGGCCTGGTCGCGTCGTCGCAGCCGGGCCAGGACCGCGGCCACCGTGACGGCCGCGAGCGACACGGCCACGGCCACCAGGGTCAACGCCTGGGCGAGGGGGAAGGGGCTCGTCTCGACCTGCAGCATCACGACCGCTCGCGCGCGGCCCATTGTAACCGCTGCGGTGGCGGCGAGCCGGTGGGCCGGGTCACACCGGCCGAGGGGTTGGGTCCGAAAACCCCCGCCGACCCGGGCGCGGCGCTCTGCTACCATCCCGACCGACGCGGGGGAGCTGTTCGGGAGCCGGCTCGGCGACCCGTCCGCCCCGGCGCGGGTCAGGAGCGTGCCGATGGCCGCAGTCGAGGCTCTGCTGGGAAAGGTCAGCGACCTGGTGTGGGGCGTGCCGCTGCTGGTGCTGCTGTTCGGCACCCACCTCTTCCTGACCTTCCGCTTGCGGCTCCCCCAGCGCTACCTGCCGCTGGCGATCCGGCTGTCGTTCTCGCGCCAGCGGGAGGGCGCGGGCGACATCAGCCACTTCGGCGCCCTGACCACCGCCCTGGCCGCCACCATCGGCACCGGCAACATCGTCGGCGTGGCGACCGCGGTCGCCCTGGGCGGCCCCGGCGCGGTGCTGTGGATGTGGCTGACCGGGGTGTTCGGCGTCGCCACCAAGTACGCCGAGGCGGTGCTGGCGGTGAGGTACCGCGTCACCACCGCCGCTGGCACCATGGCCGGCGGCCCGATGTACGTCCTCGAGCGCGGCCTCGGGGCGCGCTGGCTGGGGGTGGTGTTCGCCGCTCTGACCGCGGTCGCGGCCTTCGGCATCGGCTGCTCGGTGCAGGCCAACTCCATCGCCGAGATGGTGCGCGAGCGCTTCGGGGTCTCGCCGTGGTGGACCGGCGCCGTCCTGACGGTGCTGACGGCGGTGGTGATCCTCGGCGGCATCCGCTCCATCGCCCGGGTGTGCGAGACGCTGGTGCCGTTCATGGCCGCGTTCTACGTCCTCGGCTGCGCCGTGCTGCTGGTCCTCCACGCCGACACGATCCCGGCCAGCCTGTGGCTGATCGCGACCAGCGCCTTCTCCGGCCACGCCGCCACCGGCGGCTTCGTTGGCGCCGGCGTGGCGCAGGCGATCCGCTACGGCATCGCCCGCGGCCTGTTCTCCAACGAGTCCGGGCTGGGCAGCGCGCCGATCGTGGCCGCGGCCGCCCAGACCCGCAACCCGGTCCGCCAGGCCCTGGTGTCGTCGACCGGCACCTTCTGGGACACGGTGGTGGTGTGCGCCATGACCGGCCTGGTGCTGGTCAACTCCGGCGAGTGGCGCCACGGCCTGACCGGCGCCGCGATGACCGCGGCGGCGTTCGACGACATCCCCCACGTCGGCCCGCTGGTGCTCGCCGTCGGCCTCCTGACCTTCGTCTTCTCCACCATCCTCGGCTGGAGCTACTACGGCGAGAAGGCGGTCGAGTACCTGGCCGGGACCCGCGCCGTCACCCCCTACCGCTGGCTGTGGGTGGCGGCGGTGATGGCGGGCTCGGTGGCGACCCTGGACGCGGTGTGGTCCTTCGCCGACATCGCCAACGGCCTGATGGCGGTGCCCAACCTGGTCTCGCTGCTGGCCCTGTCCGGGGTGGTGGCGGCGGAGACCCGCCGTCACCTCTGGGACGGCGACCTCGACGGCGACGGCTCGGAGGTCGGCCGTTGAGGCGGCGGGCGGCGCCGGCGAGCGGGGGGTGGCCGTGCTGAAGAGGTTCCGGCTCGGCGACGGCAAGGTGGTGGCGGCGGAGTCCGAGCCGGCGCCGATCTGGGTCTTCGCCTCGCCGACCGACGACGAGCGGCGGCTGCTGGTCGAGGACCTCGAGCTGGACGAGCACACCCTGGCCTCGGCCCTCGACCCGGACGAGCTGTCCCGGGTCGAGTTCGAGCCCGACCACGTGGCGGTGATCTTCAAGCGGCCGCGCAGCTACACCGCCGCCGACAAGCTCCAGTTCCGGGTCGTGTCGGTGGGCCTGTTCCTGTTCGCCGAACGCCTGGTCATCGTCCTGTCCGAGGACGCGCCCCTGTTCGAGGGCCGCCCGGCGGTGCGGGCGGCCAACCTCACGGCCGTGGTGCTGAAGCTGATCTCGCGGTCCATCAACCACTTCATCGAGCACCTGCGGATCATCAACCAGCTCTCCGACGCGCTCGAGGGGAAGATCGCCTCGGCCATGGAGAACCGCTACCTGCTCAACCTGTTCACCCTGGAGAAGAGCCTGGTCTACTACCTGTCGGCGATCGGCTCGAACGGCGCCATGATCGACCGCCTGCGCCTCAACGCCGGCCGTATCGGCTTCCAGCCCGAGCAGGTGGAGCTGGTCGACGACCTGGCAATCGAGAACCAGCAGTGCTACCGCCAGGCCGAGATCTACTCCAACATCCTCTCCAACCTGATGGACGCGCGCGTCTCGATCGTCAACAACAACCTGAGCATGCTGATGAAGACGCTCAACGTCGTCACCATCGGCATCATGGTGCCGACCTTCGTGGTCAGCGCCTTCTCGATGAACGTCGCCATCCCGATGCAGCACCGGCCGCACGCGTTCTGGCTCATCATGGGCATGGCCGCCCTGGCGGTGCTGGTGTTCATGGGCGTGTGGCGGGTCAAGCGCTGGTGAGACCGGAGGGAAGGGCGGCCGCCCCGCCGGGTGGAGGAGTGACATGTCGCTGTCCTTGAGCGAGCGGCAGCAGGCTGCGGTCGCGGCCGCCCTGACCGTGGTCTCGGTGGCCGTCGTCGTCGCCGCGGTCGGCGGCGTGCTGCACGTGGTCGGCCTGTTCCTGACCCGCTTCTCGTCGGTCTTCCTGCCGCTGGCGGTGGCGGCGGTGGCGTCGCTGGTGTTCAAGCCCTACTACGAGTGGTTCACCGGCCGCCTGCGCCTGCCGGCGACGCTGGCGGTGGCGGCGGTGTTCGTCTCCATCCTCGCGCCGCTGGCGGCCTTCGCCTGGTTCTTCGGCGACCTGGTGGCCGACCAGCTCGGGGCGCTGATCGCCCAGGTCCCGGGCTGGTGGGCGGCGGGCGTCGGCTGGGTCACGGAGCGGGCGCCGCAGGTGGTGGAGTTCGTCCGCCGGCACTCGCTGCTGGGGACCGCCGGCGCCGCCGCGGCCACCGGCCAGGGCGCCGTCATGCAGGGCCTGCAGGCGGTCGGGACCGGGGCGCTGGCAGTCGGCGCGGGCCTGCTGTCGCTGCTCGGCAACCTCCTCAGCTGGGTGGTGCTGCCGGTCTACTTCGCGTTCTTCCTCATGGCGGACGAGGAGAAGCTGCTCAAGGTCGACCACCTGCTGCCGTTCCTCAAGGCCGAGACGCGGCGCGACGTCGACTACCTGTTCCACGAGTTCGTGGCGCTGGTGGTGTCGTTCTTCCGCGGCCAGCTCATCATCGCCTTCCTGCAGGGGGTGCTGTACGCGGTCGGCTTCCAGCTGGTCGGCCTCTCGTACGGCTTCGTCATCGGCCTCGGCCTCGGCTTCCTCAACATCATCCCCTACCTCGGCAACATCATCGGCCTCGGCACCGCGCTGCCGCTGGCCTTCTTCCAGGACGGCGGCGGCCTCGGCCGGGTGGCGGCGGTGCTGGTGGTGTTCAGCCTGGTGCAGGCGGTCGAGGCCTACGTCCTGACGCCGCGCATCATGGGCAGCCGCACCGGCCTCCACCCGATGGTCATCATCGTCGCCATCTTCTTCTGGGGGAAGGCCCTGGGCGGGATCATGGGCATGATCCTGGCCATCCCCCTGACCGCCTTCCTGGTCGTCGTCTGGCGGCTCGTGGCCCAGAAGTACGTGCGCGAGATCGTCTGAGCCGCCCGCGGCCACGCGGGGGCCGGGCGAGGTACACTGGGGGGTCGACACCCGGCCCGCGAGCAGATCGCGCGCCACCCGAGGAGGCACCCCATGGCGAAGAAACGCAGCGGCGCGACCCGCGACCTCGACGACCTCGAGCACCTCCTGGGGCCGTTCCGGGTCACCTCCGGCAAGGGCTTCCGGTTGCGCCAGGTCGACCCCCGCGACAGCCGCGGCATCGCCTCCAAGGAGGAGGCCGCCGAGCTGCTCGCGCGCGGCGTCGAGCAGCTCGCCCTCCAGCAGGAGAAGCTCTACGCCCAGGACCGCTGGGGGGTGCTGCTGGTCTTCCAGGCGATGGACGGCGCCGGCAAGGACTCGGCCGTCAAGCACGTCATGTCGGGCGTCAACCCGCAGGGGTGCCAGGTCTTCTCGTTCAAGTCGCCGTCCCCCGAGGAGCTCGACCACGACTTCCTGTGGCGGACCACGCGCTGCCTGCCCGAGCGCGGGCGCATCGGCATCTTCAACCGCTCCTACTACGAGGAGGTGCTGGTCGTCCGCGTCCACCCCGAGCTGCTCGGGCGGCAGAAGCTGCCGGCGCAGCTCGTGACCGACGACATCTGGCGGGAGCGGTTCGAGGACATCGTCGCCTTCGAGCGCTACCTGGCCCGCAACGGCTACCTGGTCCTCAAGTTCTTCCTGCACGTGTCGCGCGACGAGCAGCGGCAGCGCTTCCTGGACCGGATCGAGCAGCCGGAGAAGCGCTGGAAGTTCTCCGCCGCCGACGTCGAGGAGCGCAAGCTGTGGGACGCCTACATGGCGGCCTACGAGGACATGATCCGCTCCACCGCGACCCGCCACGCCCCCTGGTTCGTCGTCCCGGCCGACCGCAAGTGGTTCGCCCGGCTGGTGGTCGCCGCGGCCATCCACGACGCCCTCGACCGCCTCGGCCTGGACTTCCCGGAGGTCGACGCGGCCAAGAAGAAGGAGCTGGCGGCGGCCCGCGCCGAGCTGCTGGCCGAGGGGTGAGCGGCGCCGGTTTGCCTGGCGCCGTCAGTCGGCGACCGACAGCAGGTCCACCACCCTGCTGACCCCGCCCACGCCGGCGGCGACCTTGAGCGCGAGCTCCTTGCGCTGGGCGTCCGGCAGCGCGCCGCGCAGGCTGACCACCCCGTCGCAGGCCTCGACCTCGACGTCCCCGGCGTAGCGGCCGATCTCGGTCAGCAGCGTGCCCTTGACCTGCGACTCGAGGGCCGAGTCCTTGGCCTCGGCGCCGAGCTGGCCGCCACCGAGACCGGCGTCGTTGGCGGCGACGATCCGGTTCACGACCTTGCGCACGCCCGGGAAGCTGAGCGCGACCTCCTTGGCCAGCTCCTGGGTGGAGCGCTCGGCGAGGTCGCCGACCAGGAACACCTTCTTGCCGTCGACCAGCACCCGGATGTCCGCCGCGTCGGGACCGAGCCGGTCGACGAGACGCGCCCGGATCGCCGCCTCGCGCTCGGCGACGTCGTCGCCCGCGACCGCGGAGCCGGCGACGCCGACCAGGCTCGCCAGGCACACGAGGCACACCACCACAGCGTGTCGTCGGCTCATCACGCACCTCCTGCCCCATGGTATCGCTGTCGGGTGGGCGGCACTCCCGGCCCCGGTCGCGAAACGCCGTGCACCTGCTACCGTATCTCGCCGGGAGGGTGCCGTTGCGGGAGCGCTGTCCCCACCTCGACGTGGCACTGCGGGCGTCCCTGGCCCTGGCGGCGGCCGCCTGTCCCGCCCTGGGGGCGGCCCGCGAGCGGCTCGTGCACGTGGTGCCTCGGGCGACCTCCGAGGTGCGGGTCGACGGCGTCCTCGACGAGCCGGCCTGGCGCGACGCCCTCCGCCTCGAGCTCGGCTACGAGGTCGAGCCGGGCGAGAACGTGCCGCCGCCGGTCTCGACCGAGGTGCTGCTGACCCATGACAGCTCCCGGCTGCTGGTCGCCTTCGTCGCCTCCGACCCGCGGCCGGGCGAGATCCGCGCCCACCTCTCGGACCGCGACGACGCCTGGGACGACGACTGGCTGGGGATCGCCCTCGACACCTTCGACGACCAGCGGCGGGCGTTCGAGCTCCTCGCGAACCCGCTCGGGGTGCAGATGGACGCGGTCAACGACGACTCGGGCGGCGAGTACGACACGTCGTGGGACGCGATCTGGTCGTCGGCCGGGCGGATCACCGCCGAGGGCTACCAGGTGGAGATGGCGATCCCGTTCCACCAGCTCCGCTTCCCCGCCACCGACGGGCCCCAGACCTGGGGCTTCGACGCCTTCCGCTCCTACCCCCGCTCGGTCCGCCACCACCTCGGCCTGTGGCCGCGCCAGCGGGGGGCCAACAGCTACCTGGCGCAGGCGGACGCGATCGTCGGCTTCGCCGGCGTGTCCCCCGGCCGCAACCTGGAGCTGGCCCCGACCGTGACCGCCCAGCGCACCGACCGGCAGCAGGACCCGCCGTCCGGGCCGCTGGTCGAGGGCGAGGTCGAGGTCGAGGTCGGCGTCACCGGCCGCTGGGGCCTCTCCACCGGCCTGACCCTGACCGCGGCCGCCAACCCCGACTTCTCCCAGGTCGAGGCCGACGCGGTGATGCTCGACGTCAACCAGCAGTTCGCGCTGTTCTACCCGGAGAAGCGGCCGTTCTTCCTCGAGGGGGCCGACTTCTTCAACACCCCGGTCGACCTGCTCTACACCCGCACCATCGCCGACCCGTCGGCGGCGCTCAAGCTGACCGGCAAGGAGGGCCGCCACACCCTCGGCGTCTTCGCCGCCACGGACGAGGTCACCAACCTGGTGCTGCCCGGCGTCGACGGCTCCGCGAGCGCGAGCTTCGACCTTCAGACCACCGCCAGCGTGCTGCGCTACAAGGCCGACCTGGGCGAGCGCTCGTCGCTCGGCACCATGGTCACCGCCCGCGACGGCGGCGGCTACCACAACCGGGTCCTGAGCGTCGACGGCCTGTGGCGGCCGGGCGCGGCCGACAGCCTGTCGGTCAACCTGGCGGTGTCCGCCACCCGCTACGCCGACGAGATGGTGGCCGAGCTGGGCGCGCCGGACGAGGCGATCGAGGACCGGGCCCTGCGCGTCTCCTACGGCCACAGCGAGCGGGACTGGAACGCCTCGGCCGTCTACCGCGACCTCGGCGACGACTTCCGGGCCGACCTCGGCTTCGTCACCCGGGTCGGCTTCCGCGAGCTCGAGGTCGGCGCCGAGCGGATCTGGTTCGGCGACCAGGGCGGCCCCTTCACCCGGCTCGAGCTCGGCGGCAACGTGTCGCTCACCGAGGAGCAGGACGGCGACCTGCTGGAGAACGAGGCCGAGGCCTGGCTCTCCTACCGGGGGCCGCTGCAGTCCGAGGCGGTGCTCTCGGCCTCGGCCCGCACCTACGTCTTCGCCGGGGTCGACTTCGACCAGCTCGGCGTCCACCTCGGGGGGGAGCTGCGCCCGACCGGCGACCTGTCCCTCGACCTCAGCCTCGACGCCGGCGACTGGGTCGACTTCGCCTCGGTGCGGCCGGGCGACTTCGTCGGCGCCGAGGCGTCCGTCGCCTACCGCCTCGGCCGCCACCTCGCGCTCGAGGGCTCCTACGCCTGGGAGGCGCTCGACGTCGACGGCGGCCGCCTGTACTCGGCCGGCGCGGCCGAGGCGCGGCTGGTCTACCAGCTCGACCGGCGCGCCTTCGCCCGGGTCGTCCTGCAGCACGTCGACGTCCGCCGCACCCCCGAGCTGTGGCCGGAGCCGGTCGAGGCGCGCTCGCGCGACCTGTTCGCGCAGCTGCTCCTGTCCTTCGAGCTCAACCCCCAGACCGTGGCCTACCTCGGCTACTCCGACCGCCGCCTCGGTACGGATGTCCTCGAGCTGACCCAGACCGACCGCACCCTGTTCCTCAAGCTCGGCTACGCCTGGATGTGGTGACCGCGTCGCCGCGACCGCCGTGGCGTCGGTGGGGGCGGGGGCTGAAGCCCCCGCCTACGATGGTCGGGTGTCCGTAGGCGCAGGCTTCAGCCTGCGCCCCCACGCTGCCGCGTCATCCCCCGCGCCCGCGCGCGCCGTCGCGGCGTCGGTGGGGGCGGGGGCTGAAGCCC
>CAYTJW010000183.1:0-8551 GCA_964438135.1 uncultured Thermoanaerobaculia bacterium | reverse complement strand
GGCTAGGGTGGCGGGGATGACCAGCGTCGCGAGCGGGCCGTCGTCCCCCGAGGGAGGCCGTTGCCCGCTCGTCTCGTCTCGGAGGGAGGGGCCATGCGCGGACTGACTCCGAGGGCGTCGCGAGGGTGGATGAGCCTGACGGTGGCGGCCGCGGTCGCGTGCCTGCTCGCGGGCGTCGCGCCGGCCGGGGCCGGGGGAGGCTCGGTCGCCTCGACCGGGGTGGCGCCGGGGGGCGGCGGCACCGAGAGCCTGTCCGGCTCGTACGTGGCGCTCGACACGTCGGTGGGGGGCGACACCTGCTTCCTGCCCGGGGTGTCGCAGACCTTCTGCTTCCGAGCCCAGAGCTACACCCCCGACTGGGAGTACGTGAACAACCTGTGGCTGCGCTTCCCGACCGACTGGACGGTGACCAACGTCTACCTCCAGGGCACACCGGCCTGCACCGGCGGCGGCACCTGGGGCGCGTTCGGCTGGACCTTCCAGACCTCGCCCTACGAGGTGAACATCGCCCACACCCGCTACCAGGCCTCCACCGACGACTGCACCGCCTACTACTGCGTCGAGGTGACCCCGGGCGCGGCCGGCCCGTCCGCCCCGGTCTCGTGGTACTGGGACGGCGACGGCTACAACTCGACCCCGCACTGGCCGTGCTCGAGCGACGGCTACACGCCGGCCGGGCAGGGCGCCTGCGACCAGGCGACCCAGCCGCCGGCCGAGGTCCCGGGCTGCGCGGTCACCGGCCTGTTCCTGACGCCGCCGGCGGTGGCGCTCGAGGCCTGCGCCGGCACGCCGCTGACCCGGACCCTCACCCTCATGAACTACACCGGCTCGGCGGGCACCTTTGCCCTCGCCTACGACGTGCCCGGCGGCCATGGCACCCTGACCGGCCCGGCCAGCGTCGGGCCGGTGGCCGACGGCGGCAGCGCCGCGTTCGACGTGACGTTGCAGTCGAGCCTCTGCGTCTACCCGAGCACGGTGGTCGAGGGCGCGGTGACCGCGAGCGGCAACGGCTACTCCGACTCGAGCACCCTCACCCAGACCATGATCGACGGCGGCACCTGGGTCGCCGTGCCGGCCTCCAGCCCGGGCTGGGCCGGCGTTGGCTACCCGGTCGACGGCTGCACCGCACGCAACGCCGGCGGGCAGTGGGTGACGTACGTCATCGGCGACACGTCCGGTTACTCCGGTTTCTGGGGTTACAACCACGCCACCAACGCCTGGGCCACGGTCGGCGCGACCGCCACCCCGGCCGACCGCTGGGCGCCGGACTGGGCCTATGACGAGGTCGCGAACCTGTGCTACCTGACCGGCGGCGCCACTGCGGCGGGCGGCGGCAACCTCGCCGAGGCCTACCGCTTCGACCCGGTGGCCAACGCCTTCACCCAGCTCGGCAGCTTCACCAGCGTGCGCGACTTCCACGACTCCTGGGTCGGCACCATCGACGGCGTCAAGTACCTTTGCGTCGGCGGCGGCGTCAACAGCTCGAGCGTCCTGATCCAGTCGACCCAGTGCTACGACCTCGCCCAGGCCGCGCCCGGCGCCTGGAACGCCGAGAACGCGCAGATGGGCGCCTACCCGACCGACCCGTTCGGCGCCGCCGACGGCGTGCTGCACGCGCCCGGCGGCGACCAGCTCTGGTACGTCGGCGGCGCCATCAACAACTTCGCCACCGTCACCGACGAGGCCCGCTACTGGGACGACGCCGACAACGCCTGGCACTCGGCCGGCAACACCGGCCTGGCGCGCTACCGCGTCGAGGGGGACTTCGTCGACGGCGACTTCTACCAGGTGGGCGGCTCGTCGGGCGGCTTCTCGCCGACCGCGGACGTCCGCCGCGGCCACTTCGACGGGGCGACCTGGGTGTGGACGGCCATGCCCTCCCTCGCCAACGCGCGCATGGACAACGTCGTCGCCGCGACCGACACCGTGTGGTCGGTCGACGGCTACGGCGCCACCGCGTCGTCCTACGTCGAGCGGCTGGCCTTCTGCCCGGCCTGCACCGAGCTCGGCACCCTCCAGGGCAACGTCGCCGACCTCGGTCCGCCGACGCCGGGTGCGCCGCTGTGCAGCACGGGATCGGTCCACGTCGACCCGCCCGGTCTCGACCTGGCGGTCGACGCGGCCGGGAGCTACGGCCCGGTCGAGCTGATCACCAGCCTCGAGTACGGCGACTACGCCCTGACCGCCTCGGCCTCGGGCTACGCCGGCGCCACGGCGACGGGGGTCCAGATCACCACCGGCGCGACCACCACCCAGGACTTCCTGCTCGCCCGGCCGGTCCTCGACTGGAGCCCGGCCGGCTTCGACGTGACGGTCGCGAACCCCGGCGATCGGGACGAGCTGCTGGCCCTGTCCAACCTCGGCTACGTGCCGGCGCTCGACTTCGAGCTCCTCGAGCGGACCACGATCCTGCTCGCCGCGTCCGCGAGCCCGATCTCGCCGCCGGTGGTCACCACCTCGGTCGAGGTCGACCCGGCGCTGTGGACCGAGACCCTGGGCGAGGGCCGTGCCGACGTCCTGGTCCACTTCGCCGAGCGGGCCGAGCTCGAGCCGGCGCTGCGCATGGGCTGGCACGAGCGCGGCCACTACGTGGTCGACGCCCTGCGGGCCACGGCCGAACGGACGCAGAAGGGGGTGCGGCGCTACCTCGACTCCCGCGGCGTCAAGTACACCCCCTTCTGGATCGCCAGCGTCATCGCCGTCTCCGGCTCGGACCGCGGCACCCTCGAGGGGTTGCTGGCCTTTCCCGAGATCCGCTCCATTGCCGCGCCGCCGGTCGTCCAGCTGCACGAGCCCGTGGCCGTGGGCGCGGCGACCGGGCCGCGGGCGGTCGAACCCAACCTGGCGCACGTCGAGGCCGACCAGGTCTGGGGCATGGGCGTCGACGGGGCCGGGATCGTGGTCGCCAACATCGACACCGGCGTGCGCTACACCCACGAGGCGCTGGTCAGCCACTACCGCGGCACCGCCACCGGCAGCCACGACCACAACTGGTACGACCCGGACAACCTCACCACGTCGCCCTCCGACGGTCACAGCCACGGCTCGCACACCATGGGCACCATGGTCGGCTCGGACGGCGGCGCCAACCAGATCGGCATGGCCCCCGGCGCGCAGTGGATCGCCTGCGCCGGCTGCCCCGGCGGCGGCTGTACGTCCACCGCGCTGCTGGGCTGCGCGCAGTGGATCGCGGCGCCGACCACGGTCGGGGGCGCCAGCCCCGACCCGGACATGCGACCGCACGTCGTCAACAACTCGTGGGGCGACTGCAGCGGCTCGTACGACGGCTGGTACCAGAGCGTGGTCGACGCCTGGCACGCGGCCGGCGTCTACCCGGTCTTCTCGACCGGCAACGCCTCGAACTGCAGCTACTCCCAGCCCCCCGGCTGCAACACGGTCGGCAACCCGGGCCGCTACGGCAACGTCACCGGCGTCGGCTCGACCGGCCAGGCCAACGGCGTCTACGCCCCCCACTCCAACTGGGGCCCGACCGACAACGCCGACACGGTCAACCCCAACGGCTACCCGAGCCTCAAGCCGCAGGTGGTCGCCCCGGGGGTCAACATCCGCTCGGCCTACAACTCCGGCGACTCAACCTACGGACCCATGGACGGCACCTCGATGTCGGCGCCGCACGTCGCCGGCCTGGTCGCGCTGATGTGGCAGGCCGCGCCCTGCCTGGTCGGCGACTACGCCGCCACCGAGACCCTCATCGAGCAGTCGGCCACCCCCATCCCCTACGCGTCCGCCTGCGGCGGGGAGGGGCCGGGCAACCTGCCCAACCTCGC
Organism: uncultured Thermoanaerobaculia bacterium; assembly: GCA_964438135.1. Lineage (GTDB taxonomy): Bacteria > Acidobacteriota > Thermoanaerobaculia > Thermoanaerobaculales > Sulfomarinibacteraceae > CAYTJW01. The sequence goes on along the minus strand of CAYTJW010000183.1, from coordinate 4,763 downwards.
CACCGGCTGGGGCGAGATCAACGCCTACCAGGCGGTCCAGGACGCCATGACCTGGTGCGGCACCGACTGGCTCCCCTGGGTCAGCGAGAGCCCCGAGCTGGGCTCGGTCCCGGCCGGCTCGAGCCAGGACGTCACCCTGTCCTTCACCTGCAGCGGCCTCGGCGACGTCGCTGGCTTCCTGCGCGTCCTCCACGACGACCCCTGCCAGGCCTCGCCCGACATCCCGCTCGCCCTCCACTGCGTGCCGCCGGAGGCGGACCTCGCGGTGACCAAGACCGACGGCGTCGACACCGCCGTCCCCGGCGCGACCGTCACCTACACCGTCACCGTCAGCAACGCCGGGCCGTCGGACGTCGCCTCCGCGGCCGTCGCCGACACCATGCCGGCCGCCCTGACCAACGTCACCTGGACCTGCTCAGGCGCCGGCGGCGGCACCTGCGCCGCGAGCGGCGTGGGCTCCATCGCCGACACCGTCGGTCTGCCCGCCGGGGCGTCGGTGGTCTACACCGTCACCGGCGCGGTCGACCCGGCCGCCACCGGCACCCTGGTCAACACCGCCACCGTGACGCCGCCGGCCGACCCGCCGGACCCGAACGGGGCCAACAACAGCGCCACCGACACCGACACCCTGGTGCCGTCGGCGGACCTGGCGATCGCCAAGACCGACGGCGTGGCGGCGGTCGTGCCCGGCATGCCGGTCACCTACACCATCACGGTCACCAACGCCGGCCCGTCCAGCGTCTCCGGCGCCACCGTCGCCGACACCTTCCCGGCCGCCCTGACCGGCGTGAGCTGGACCTGCGCCGGCTCGGGCGGTGGCACCTGCGCCGCGTCGGGCTCGGGCCCGATCGCCGACACCGCCAACCTGCCGGCGGGCGGCTCGGTGACCTACACCGCCCTCGCCACCGTCGACCCGGCGGCGACCGGCACCCTGGTCAACACCGCGACGGTGAGCCACGTCGCCGACGCCACCACGGCCAACAACACCGCCACCGACACCGACGCTTTGACGTCGGTGGCCGACCTCCGCGTGACCAAGACCGACGGCCGCTGCCACGTGCTGCCGACCGAGTCGACCACCTACACCATGCGGGTCGGGAACCTCGGGCCGAGCTCGGTGGCGGGCGTCACCGTGACCGACGACTTCCCGGCCGCCCTGACCGGGGTGAGCTGGACCTGCGCCGCCACGGGCGGCGCCTCCTGCCCGGCGAGCGGCGCGGGCGACTTCTCGCACGGCGTCAACCTGCCGGTCGGCGGCGAGGTGGTCTACACCGCCACCGGCACGGTCGCGGCCGGCGCCACCGGCGTGCTCTTGAACCAGGTCAGCGCCACCGTCCCGGCCGGGGTGACCGACCCCACGCCGGTCAACCTCGGCGGCGACTTCGACGCCCTCGAGGTGCCGGTCTTCTGTGACGACTTCGACCTCGGCACCACCGGCAACTGGAGCTCGACCCAGCCGTAGGCCAAGCCCGACGCGGTCCTCGACGTGGCTCCTGGCAGCGGGGGCCCCCTCTTCTTGCGGCCCCCCCTCGGGGGGAGAATGGGGCGTGCGGTGCGCCCGCCGAGCCGCCGCGACCCCCTTCGGGAGGGTCAGCTTCCTTCGCGCCGGAGGCCCGGCGGGGGCGCGCGCCGGCCTGCTCGCCCACGGCCTGGGCAGCGACGGCTCGTGGTTTCCGGCCCAGCACCGGGAGCACGACCTGGGCTTCCTGCCCTGGCTGGTGCCGGACCTGCTCGGCCACGGCCGGTCCGACCGGCCGGACGGCGACGACGCCTACCGCATGGCCGGCCAGGCCCGCGCCCTGGCCGAGCTGCTGGCGGCCGAGGGGGTGGGGGAGGTGGTCCTGGTCGGCCACTCCATGGGCGGCCTGGTCGCCCTCCGCCTGGCCGAGCTGCTGGCTCGCGAGGGGAGGGCGCGGGTCGTCGGCCTGGTCCTCGCCGAGGGCAACCTCGACCCGGGCGACGCCTTCATGTCGCGCGGCATCGCCGCCCAGGACCGCGCCACCTTCGTCGCCGCCGGCTGGCCGCTGCTGCTGGCCGAGCTGGCGGCGGTGCCGGGCCTCGCCGCCTACCGTCGCAGCCTCGAGCGGGCCGGCGCGCACGTGGTGTGGGCGAGCGCGGTCGACCTGGTGCGCGAGTCGCGGCCCGAGGTCACCGTGCCCCTGGCGAGGGGCGTCGCCGCCCCGCGGCTGTTCCTGTTCGGCGAGCGCAACCGTGGCCGCTACACCTCCGAGGCCCTCGCCCGCGAGCTGGGGGAGGTGGCGTACGTCCCCGGCAGCGGCCACGCCCCGCACGAGGACAACCCGCCCGCCTTCTGGCGCCTGGTGCGCGACTTCAACGCCCGCCTCTGACGCCTGCAGCGGGGGGCAGAGGAGGGTCGCGAGCGGGCGCGAGGGCGCGAACACGCCACGTTCGCCGATCGTCTTCGAGTCAGGCCGTCGTGTCCGCCCGGCGTCGGGAGGAGGGAGGGGTGGGACGCGAGCACCACCCCACGGGCGGGCACCCGAGGCGGCATCGGGAGCCGCCTCCTCCCGGCCCGCGCGAGTGGCGGCCGCGGCCGCGGGCGCCGGAGCTGCCAAGGGCGATCCCGCGGCCGAGCGTGCCCGGCTTCGTCCTGTCGCTCATGCGCGGCCTGGTCGTCACCGTCTGGCGCAGCCCGTCGCTGCGCGTCTGGCTGGCGGTGATCCTGGTCGGCGCCGGGCTCCTCTGCAAGCCGCACCTGGTGCTGCGCCTGTGGGACCGCGACCCGGTCCAGGCCGCCCGCACCTGCATCGCCGAGCTCAGGTGAGGGTCGGCGGACGGCCTCTCGACCGGCCGCCGGGTCGCCGCTACGATGCCCGCCACTGCGGAGGGCCGAGCCATGGACCATGACCGGATCGGCAGGGCGAGGGCCGCGCTGGCGACGGCCGCGGCCGAGTACCCGTCGCCGCTGGCGAGCCTGGCGGCGGAGCTCAAGTTCGAGCTGGCCGCGGCGCGACCGGATTTCACCCGCTGTTTCCTGCTCGAGATCGACCTGTTCGAGGCGAGCGTGGCCTTCTTCGCCTTCGTCCAGCTCGCCGTGCTCGACGCGGCCGGCGAGCCCCCGCGCGCGGCGACGCCGGCCCTGGCCGAGCTGCGGGGCAACCCGAAGCTCTGCACCGGGCACTGGTGGGGCCTGCTGCGCGAGCTGTGCCGCGACGTGAAGGAGCTGCTCGGCGACCGGGCGACGGCGCCGGCCCGGCAGCTCGCGCGGCTCTACTTCGACGGCTCCGGCGGCGTTTCCGGGATGGGCAAGGTGCTGGACGAGGTGCCGGGGTTGCGGAACCGGGTCAAGGGCCACTCCTGGACGCTGACCTCGGAGCAGTACGAGAAGACCGCGCTCGACCTGCTCGAGACCGTCGCCAGCTACCTCGGCAAGCTGGGCGAGCTGGCCCTCCGGGTCGGGCAAGACGGCGCTCGCCTGCCACCTGGCCGAGCGCTGGACGGTCGCCGAGTCGAGCGGCTTCCCGGTGGTCCTGCTGTTCGCCCAGGAGCTCGCCGGGCGGGGCGAGACGGTGGTCGAGTGGTGGCAGCGGCGGATCGGGGACGGACCTGGGGACGTCGCGGCCCGGCTCGCGCAGGATGGGCAGCGGCTGCTGGTCGTCCTGGACGGCCTCGAGCGGCTGCCGCCCGCGGCGCAGCTCGACCTCGTCGTCGGGAAGTCGGCCATGCTGGCGAGTCGGGTCCTGTTCGAGAGGCTGGACGCGGCCGGGCGGGCGGGCTTCCTGGCCGCGGCGGCCAACGCCTTCGAGCGGTGCGCGATGAAGGGGCAGCTCGGCGAGGCGGACGGTGTCGCCGCCCTGCTGCGCGAAACGGGTCTGCCCGACCACGACGCGGCGGCCCTCCCGTCGCTCCTGGACCACGTCGACCTGGTGGCACGGAACCGCAGCGCCGACGAGGCCGTCGGGCTGGCGCGGGCCCTGCTGGCGGCGGCCCGTGACCGGGGCAGCCCGTCTCTCGTGGTCGCCGCGATGGCCAGGCTGAAGGGCGTGCTGATGCTCGCCGGGAGGGTGAGCGAGGCGGAATCGGTCTTCGTCGAGATGCAGGCGGAGAAGCTCGACGCCGGGTGCCTGGATCCGGACGTCGCCATTCGTTGCGCGCTGGCGGAGGTCTCCACCTACCGGTATCGGGGCGAGCATTCCTCGAAGAAGGCAGCGCTGCGCCAGGCGGAGCGGCTCGCGCGGGACAGCGGCAGGGCTGACTGGCTGGCGGAGGTCCTGGCCTGCAAGGCGGGAGACCAGCTGTCCGCCGGACGGCGTGGTCCGGAGGGCGCGATCGGGCGGCTGATCGCCGAGGCCCTCGCCGCCGCGCAGCGCTCGGGTTGGGCGCGGCTCGAGGCCGGCCCGCCGCCAGCCGGCGCTGCGTCAGGGACGCCGTCGGCGTGACCGGCGCCAGGGAGGAGCATCGAGGCCCACCTGCCCGCACTGCGGGGCGATTCGCAACGTCCCGGCGCTGATGGCGGACCCTGTCGGCGTTGGCCCCTGCGGCAGCTGCCGGCTGGCCCTGGTGGTTGTCGGCGAGAGCCTGGTGCCGGCGCGGGTCGTTCCCCAGTCGTGGTGGCGAGCGTGGTGCTCGAGGGGTCCTCGCCGGGAGGGGCGCCCGACCGTCTCAGCCGAGCGCCGCGGCGACCTCCTGCGCCAGGGCGGTGTCGACGCCGGCGGCGGCGAGCCAGGCCGCGGCCGCCGCGAGCTCGGGCCGCGCCGCCTCCGCCTCGCCCGCGACGAGCCGGTAGAGGCCGAGCCGCGCCC
>CAYTJW010000182.1:0-8583 GCA_964438135.1 uncultured Thermoanaerobaculia bacterium | reverse complement strand
GCTCCGCCACTGGCGGGGGACCCTGGCCGACGCCGGCCCGCGCGCGCAGGCGGCGGCGGTGCTGACGCGGGTGCGGATGATCCGCCCGGACGGGACGCCCCTGCCCGGCTTCACCGGCCCGCCGGCGGCCGCGCCGGACGGGGCGCGGCCGTGGTTCGAGCTGTCGCCGGTGCCGGCGACCACGACCGTGGTGTTCGGCCACTGGGCGACCCTCGGCCTGTACCGCGGCGCGGGGGTGGTGTGCCTGGACTCGGGCTGCGTCTACGGCGGGTCCCTGAGCGCGCTGCGGCTCGGGGACGGGCTGGTGGTGCAGGAGCCGCTGGCCGACGACGTCCACGGGGGGTGACGGCGCCGGCCGTCCAGGGCCCGAGGTCCTCACGGTCGAGTCACGTGTCGTAGGACACCGCGGCTCGTAGACGTGGACGGTGGTCGTGCAGGGTCCAGGTCGGGTCGCGGATGGGTGGGGGAGCTGACAGCTGACCGCTGAGCCTGTTTCAAAACCCCTGTCATCCCGAGGAGACCCGCAGGGTCGACGAGGGATCCCTCGCGGGGGACCCATGGCGAGACGGCCAGCAAGAAGCGATGTCGCCGTGGCAAGCTCTTTCTCCACAAAGGATTCCTCGCCCGAGCACGCCCGCCCGCCCAGCCCGGGCTCGGAATGACAGGGAGCTGGAGGGCGCCCGCCGGAGCACCACGGAAGGTCACAGACGTCCGTGGAAGGGCGTTTTGAAAGAGGCTCCGCTGAGAGCTGACTGCTGCTCGCTACGCCTCGGGGGCGGTGGGGAGGGTGAAGCTGAAGGTCGAGCCCTTGCCCTGCTCGCTCGCGACCCAGATGCGGCCGCCGTGCAGCTCGACGATCTTCTTGACGATGGCCAGGCCGAGGCCGGTGGAGGGCTCGCCCGCGGTCGGCCTGGCGCTCAGGCGGGTGAAGCGCCGGAAGACGATCTTGAGGTCCTCGGCCGACAGACCCTGGCCGGTGTCGGCGACGTGGGTGACGACCTCGTGGTCGGCCGCCTCGCAGGAGACGCGGATGGTGCCGCCGGGGTGGGTGTACTTGATGGCGTTGGAGAGCAGGTTGTCGATCACCTCGAAGACCCGCGAGCGGTCGACCAGCACCGGCGGCAGGTCGGCGCGGCGCTCGATCTGCAGCTCGATGCCCTTGCCTTCGGCCATGCGGGCGTAGAGCGGCTCGCACTCCTCGAGGATCGCCGCCAGGGTCTCGCGGTGCAGGGTGAGGGACAGCTTGCCGGCTTCGATGGCGGAGATGTCGAGCAGCTCGGCGACCAGGCGGGTCATCTGCTCGGCCACCTTGAGCACCCGGCCGAGGTCGCGCACGCCGCGCTCCGGGACGAAGCGGCCGGACTCGATCTGGCGGATGGTGATGGTGGTCCAGGCCGCGATCAGGCCGAGCGGGTTGCGCAGGTCGTGGGCGGCGATGCCGAGAAACTCGTTCTTCTTGGCGTCGAGGGCCTTCAGCTCCTGCAGCACGCGGGCCTTGATGAACGCGGAGGTGATGTGCTCCTTGAGGTTGCGCAGCAGCAGCACGTCCTGCCGGTCGAAGGCGCTCTCGTCGCTGGTGTTGGCGAAGACCAGGAAGCCCTGGACCTGGCCTTCGACCCGGATGCGAATGGTCAGCAGCGAGCGGGCCGGGGGCAGGTGGGCCATCTTGTCCCCGGCGGCCCGGTCGCTCACGCCCCGGGCGACGAAGATGTCCTCGTGGATCTCCTCGGCGCCCTCGAGGTAGCGGGCCTCGGTCTCCTCGCCGGAGAGAGTGATCTGGCTCAGGTCCTCGAGCGCCCAGCCGCCGGAGGCGGCGAAGCGGTAGGACTGGCTCTCCTTGTCGAAGACCAGCGCCGCCGAGCGGTCGACGCCGCCGATGACCTGCATCTGCGCCAGGATCGCCGCCAGCACGTCCGACAGCGACAGCTCGGTGTTGATCGCCTTGACGATGGTGTTGATGCGCTCGAGCTGGTCGTTGCGCCGCGCCAGCTCCCCGGTGCGCTGCGTCACCAGCACCTCGAGCTCCCGGCGGCGGGCCTCGACGGCGCGGATGCGCATGCGGTAGAAGGTGAACGCGCCCAGCAGCACGGCCGCCGCCAGCAGGGTGCGGAACCACCACGTCTGCCACACCGGCGGGGTGACGCGGATGCGGAGGGTTGCGCCCTGCTCGTTCCAGACGCCGTCGTTGTTGGAGCCCTTGACCCGGAACACGTAGCGACCCGGGTCGATGTTGGTGTAGCTGGCGGCCCGGGTCGGCCCGGCCTGGATCCAGCCTCGGTCGAGGCCCTCCAGCATGTAGGCGTAGCGGTTGGCGCTGGGGAAGGTGAAGTCGAGGGCCGAGTACTCGACGGTGAAGAAGTTGTCGCGGTAGGTGAGGACGATCTCGTCCAAGCTGGCGAGCGGCTGGCCGAAGCGGACCGGCTCGTCGAAGCGGCGGAAGCCGCGCAGGACGATCGGCGGCGGCACCGGGTTGTCGGCCACGCGGTCCGGGTGGAACCAGTTGTAGCCGCTCGAGCCGCCGAAGAAGAGCCGGCCGTCGGCGGCCTGGAAGGCGGCGCCGGGGCTGAAGACCAGCCCCTGCAGGCCGTCGGAGGTGGTGTAGTTGCGGAAGGTGCGCCCGGCGGGGTCGAACCGCGACAGGCCGCGGTTGGTCGACAGCCAGAGGTGGCCGCGCCGGTCGCCGAGGATGGAGTAGACGTGGTCGTTGGCGAGGCCGTCCTTCTGGAAGAAGTGGGTGCAGCTGCCGGTCTCCGGGTCGACCGCGTTGAGGCCGTCGCCGGTGCCGACCCAGAGGGTCCCGGCCTGGTCCTGCCAGATCGCCCGCACCCGGTCCGAGGACAGGCTGGCGGGGTCGTCGGGGCGGTTGCGGTAGCACCGGAAGGTGCCCGTCTCCGGGTCGAGCCGGTTGAGGCCGCCGGCGTCGGTGCCGATCCACAGGCGGCCCTGGCGGTCCTCGAACAGGCACCAGACGAAGGCGTCGCTGAGGCTGCCCTCCTGCTGGGGGGCGGCCGCGAAGCGGCGGAAGGTGCCGCGCGCGCGGTCCATCAGGTTGAGGCCGTTGACGGTGCCGACCCACAGGTCGCCGCGCGAGTCCTCGAGCAGGGTCGTGACCCGGTTGTCGGACAGGGAGGACGGGTCCGACCGGTCGTGGCGGAGCGTGGCGAAGCGGCCGGTGGAACGGTCCAGGCGGCTCAGGCCCCCGTCCCAGGTGCCGACCCACAGCGTCCCGGCCGAGTCCTCGAGGACGGTCTGCACCAGGTCGCGGGGCAGGCTGGAGGGGTCGGCCGGGTCGTGACGGTAGTGGGCAAAGGCGTCCGCGCCCTGCTCGAGCCGGTCGAGCCCGCCCATGGTGCCGACCCAGAGCGAGCCGTGGCGGTCCTCGCGGATGGCCCAGACGCGGCGGTTGGACAGGGTGCCGGGGTCGAGCGGGTCGTGGACGACGTGGTGGAACTTCGGCGGCTTGAGGTCGACGGCCGACACGCCGCCGTTGCGGGTGCTGATCCAGAGCACGCCGGAGCGGTCCTGGAAGATGGACCGGACGTCGTTGTCGCACAGGCTGGTGAGGGCCCGCGGGTCGTGCCGCACCCACCCCGGCGGACCGCCGTCCGGCTCGAGCCAGACCAGCCCGTGGCCGTAGGTGCCGACCCACAGCCGGTGGTCGTGGTCCTCGAGCAGGGCGTTGATCGGCACCCGGCCGAGGAACCGGGTGACCTGGTCGTCGCCGGCGGCCGGCTCGAAGACGCCGCGCTCGGGGGCCCAGCGCCGCAGGCCCGTCTCGGTGCCGACCCACAGCACGCCGCCGCGGTCGACGTACAGCGCCCGCACCGTGCGGTGGGGCAGCGACCCGGGCTCGGCGGGGTCCGGCACGCGGACGCTGAAGGTGCCGCTCGCCCGGTCGAGGCGGGCGAGGCCGAGGTCGGTGCCGACCCACAGCCCGCCAGCCGGGTCCTCGGCCAGCGCCCAGACCCGGTTGGAGGGCAGGCTGTGCGGCTCGGCGGGGTCGTGGGCGTAGACGGCGAAGGTCTCGGCGCCGGGGTCGAGGCGGGCGAGGCCGCCGGCGAAGGTGCCGACCCACAGCGCCCCCGCGCGGTCCTGGAGCAGGCACTGGACGCGCCGGTCCCGCAGCGCCCCGGGCAGGGCCGGGTCGGTCGGGTAGCGGACGAACGACTCGGTGGCGGGGTCGAGGCGGGCGAGCCCGCCGCCCCAGGTGCCGACCCACAGCGTCCCGGAGCGGTCGACCAGGACCGTGTTGACGTCCTCCTCCGGCAGCGAGGCGCGGTTGCCCGGCTCGTGGCCGAAGACGTCGAAGCGGTAGCCGTCGTAGCGGTTGAGGCCCTGCTCGGCGGCGAACCAGAGGAAGCCGGTCTCGTCCTGGGCGATCGAGTAGACGGCGTTGTGGGACAGGCCGTCCTCGACGTTCAGGTGGCGGAAGCGGAGGTCCTTGACCTGCAGCTGGGCGACCGCGAGGGACGCGTGCAGGGCGACGGCGACGGCCACGGCTCGCGCCGCGCGGGGGCGGGGCCGGCGAGGACCCACGGCGCGATTGTAGCAGCGCGACGGACCCGGCCGGTCGAGTCGTGCGCCGCCGCGGTCCCGCGCGACCCGACCCGGACCTGGACCTGGACCCGGCTCGGCTGCGAGGGCCTCGTTCCCTGGGAGACCCTACCGCGGCGGGCGCGAGCCGGCCGCCGCGTCGATCTCCCCGAGCAGGACCTCGACCGCGCGCTCGAGCTGCTGGTCGCGCCCCTGGGCGACCAGCGCCGGGTCGTTGTCCACGTACACGTCCGGCTCCAGCTGCTGGTTCTCCAGGAAGTCCCCGCGCAGGGTGCGGAAGCCGACCTCGGGGATGCCGAAGGTGAGGGTCGGGTCCTGCAGCGTCTCCCACCACACCGAGGTGCCGGTGCCCGGGACCGGCGAGCCGACCAGCTTGCCGATGCCGAGCTCCTTGTAGGCCCAGGGGAAGATGTGGGCGTCGGAGTAGTTGCCCTCGTTCATGACCACCACCGACGGCCGGTTCCAGCGGAACCACGGCTCCTCGCCGACGACCTGACCCCGCGGCACGCTGTGGGCGTAGAGCCGGCCGGAGAGGAAGGTGGTCAGCTGCTCGGCGAGGTTGCCGCCGCCGTTGTAGCGGGTGTCGACCACCAGCCCCTCGCGGTCCGAGAACCGGCCGAGGATGTCGGCGAAGACGTCGCGGAAGCTGCGGTCGTTCATGCCGCGGACGTGGACGTAGCCGAGGCGGCCGCCGGACAGGCGCTCGACGTCGGCCCGGCGGGCTCGCACCCAGCGCTGGTAGAGCAGCTCCCTGGCGGCGGCGGGGGCGATCGGCTTGACCGTCTCCTGCCAGCGGCTGCCGCTGGCCGGGTCGAGCAGGTCGAGCAGCACCGGCCGGCCGGCCTTGTGCTCGAGGAGGGGGTCGGGGTCGGCGCCGGCGGCGATGGCCTGGCCGTCGACGGCCTCGATCACCGTCCCGGCCGCGACCTTCGAGCCGGCCCGGCGCAGCGGGCCGCCGTCGACCACCTCGACGACCTTGAGGCCGGCGCCGAGGTGGGCGGGGTCGAGCAGGGCGCCCAGCCAGGCGGTCTCCTCCGCCCCGTCGCGCTTCGGCCGGTAGGTGGCGCCGGTGTGCGAGGCGTTGAGCTCGCCGAGCATCTCCGACAGCAGCTCGGCGAAGTCCCAGCCCGAGTCGACGTGGGGCAGGAAGCGGGCGTAGGCCTGCTTCAGCCCCTGCCAGTCGACGCCGTGCAGGTCCTCGACGTAGAACTTCTTCGCCACCTGCCGCCAGCAGTGCTCGAACAGGTGGGCGCGCTCGGCCACCGGGTCGAGCTCGAGGGTGCCGGCGAGGGCCACGTCCTTGCGCTCGCCGCTCTCGACCGCGACCCGGATGACCTTGTTGTCCGCCAGCAGGTAGACGTGCTTGCCGTCGGCCGACACCTGGAGGTCACCGGCCTCGTCGGCGTCGAGCTTGAGCAGCAGCTTGACCTCCCCCTTGCGCCGGTTCGAGCGCCACAGGTCGTAGCCCTTCTCGAAGCGGGCCAGGTAGAGCAGCTGCTCGCGGTCCGGGGTCAGGACCGCGTCGGCCAGGCGCGAGGCGTGGGTGGTGAGGCGGGCGACGCGGTCCTCGAGGCCGTCGAGCTCGATCGCCACCGGGTCCGGGATCGGCTTGGGCTCGAAGCGCTTCGGCTTGTCCCCGTCCCCGTCCCCGCCGCCCTTGCCCTTGTCGTCCGGTCTCCCCTCCGCCTCCTGGACCAGCTCGAGCTCGGCCTGGGTGAGGTTGAAGCGGTCCCAGGCGGCGCGGGTCAGGAACAGGGCGAAGACGTCCTCCTCCGACTGCCAGCCGCCGTGGCTGCGCAGGCCGTTGCGGTCCGAGGTCCACAGCACCACCTCGCCGTTGCCGACGAAACGCGGCCGCGAGTCCTCGTAGCCGCTCCGGGAGAGGTTGGTGAGCGGCCCCGCCCCCTGGGCGTCGACCAGGCCGACCTCGGCCGACCAGCGTTTCGGCGACAGGTAGGTGACGACGAAGGAGCGGCCGTCGGGCGACCACTGGTACCACTGGTCGCCGTCGATGTAGGAGTAGTTGCGGTCGCCGGGGAGGACGACGCGGGTCGCGCCGGTCGCCAGGGTGACGACCTTGAGGGTGGTGCGCTCCTCGAGGTAGGCGACCTCGGTCCCGTCCGGCGAGAAGGAGGGCTGGAAGGTCTCGGCCGGGCCCTCGAGGACCGGCTTCTCCTCGAGCAGGGTGGCGTTCCAGAAGTACGGCTCGTCGTCGCGCACCAGGCGGGTCTGGTAGAGGTTCCAGCTGCCCCCGCGCTCGCCGGCGTAGAGCAGGGCGCGGCCGTCGCGGCTGAAGCTGACCGAGCGCTCCTGCTCGGGGGTGGTGGTGATGCGGCGGGTGACCGGGTGCTCGGTCGAGGCGACGAAGACCTCGCCGCGGATCACCACCGCCACCTCCTTGCCGGTCGGCGACAGGGCCATCTCGGTGACGTCCTCGGCGGCGCGCGCCAGGCGCTCGGTCTGGCGGCGGTCGTCGGCGGCCAGCTCGACGGCCAGGCGGACGCTGTCGCGGGCGCCGGCGCGCCGCACCCACAGGCCGCCGTCGAAGGCGTAGCAGAGGTCGCCGTTCCTCGAGGCGCTGAGGAAGCGCACCGGGTGGGTCTGGTGGGCGGTGACCTGCTCGACCGCCTCCCGCCGCTCCAGGTCGAGCCGCCAGACGTTGAAGCTGCCACTGCGCTCCGACAGGAAGTAGAGCCAGCGCTGCTGGGGTCCCCACACCGGCTGGCGGTCGTCCGTGCCCAGGCCGGTCAGGCGCTCGTGGCCGCCGCTCGCCGCGTCGTACAGCCAGACGTCGCGGGTGAAGGCGCTGTCCTGGTGCTTGCGCCAGTCGTCCTCCATGCCCTTGACGTCGGTGTAGGCGAGGCGGGTGCCGGTCGCGTCCCAGCGGGCGTCGAGGGCGGGCGTGGTGAGGACCATCTCGGTCCGGCCGCCGGCGACCGGGACCCGGTACAGCTCGGGCAGGACGCTGCCGGAGGGGAACAGGGCGGAGGGGGCGGCGTCGACCCGGCCGGAGCTGAAGAGCACGTGCCGGCCGTCGGGCGAGAAGTCGGACGGCAGGTCGGTGGCCGAGCTCGTCGTGAGCCGGCGGGGGGCGCCGCCCGAGGCCGGCATGACGAACACGTCGAAGCTGCCGTGGCGGTCCGAGGCGAAGGCGATGGCGGAGCCGTCGGGCGACCACACCGGCTTGAAGTCGTAGGCTTCGTTGACGGTCAGGGGCACGGCCAGGCCGCCGTCGGCGCTGACCCGGTAGAGGTCGCCGCGGTAGCAGAAGACGACCGTGCCGCCGTCCGGGGAGATGGCGGGGTAGCGCAGCCACAGCGGCTCGAAGGCGGAGCCCGGGGCGGCGACCAGGGTGGCGGCGAGCACGGCGGCGGCGAGCAGGGCGGTCAGGACGGGACGGCTCATGACGACCTCCTCCGCGGGAGTACGCGCGCGCTCGCCGCGGGTTTGGGGATTGTAGCGGGGACGAGCCGGGGTGCGGAGGTCCCGCGCAGCGTCTCGGCACGCCGGTGACAACCTGGACGTGGACGTCGAGGGGGACGGAGGGCAGCGTTCAGGTCCAGGTCCAGGTCCACGTCCACGTCCAGGTCCACGTCGAGGTCGAGGTCGAGGTCGGGGCCGCGGTACCATGTTCTCGCTGGGAGGCCGCCGATGCGCGAGCTGCTCGTCATGCGCCACGCCAAGTCGGACTGGGACGATGGGGCAGGCCCCGACCGCGAGCGGCCGCTCGCCGAGCGCGGCGTCAAGGCCGCCCGCCACGTCGGCGCCCTGCTCGGCCGGCTGGAGCGGGCGCCGGAGCTGGTACTGACGTCGCCGGCGCTCCGGGCGCGGCAGACGGCCGAGGTGGCGGCGGCGCGCGGTCGCTGGTCCTGCCCGGTGGAGGTGGTGGAGGCGTTCTACGGCGGCGACTCGGCGGGGGTGGTGGAGGCGATCGGCCGCGTCCCGGAGGACGTGGGCCGGCTCATGGTGGTGGGCCACGACCCGGTCTGGCCGGCGCTCGTCGGCCGCCTGATCGGCGGCGGCCGGGTC
>CAYTJW010000181.1:0-8585 GCA_964438135.1 uncultured Thermoanaerobaculia bacterium | reverse complement strand
TGCCACCGCCGCGGGCGAGGCGGGCAACCGAGGACCACCGCTGGGTCGCCGCCTGCGCCGTCGAGCCGGGCGGGCACTGGCTCCTGCGCCGGGTCACCGACGGCCCGATCCTGCGTGGCCTGTGGCTGCCCCCCGTCGCGGACCTCGCGGCCGCGGCCGACCCGCTGGTGGCCGCGGGCCGGCTCCTCCCCGTCGCCCCGATTGCCGCGACGCGGCAGGCGGCAGCGGTGGAGCACGGCATCACCCACCGCCGCATCACGGTCCTGCCGGTGCTCGTCCCCGTCCGCCGCGAGGACCCGCCGGACGGCGGTTGGCGCTGGGTTCTCCCGCACCACCCGGGCCTGCCGACGTCGTCCCTCCTGGGCAAGCTGGCGCGGGCGGTGGCGGCACTGAACGACCATTCACCCCGTGCTAGACTGCCGCAGGTGGACGAACCGCGAACCGAACCGACCTGAGGAGGCCCCATGGAGACCCTGCAGCACGCAACCGCCGGTCACTTCCTCGGCCTGCCCGTCGTGGCCTGGTTCTGGGTCGTCACCGTCGTCGGCGTCGGCGGCGTGGCGTACTCGCTCAGCCGCCGGTTCCAGGTGCTCAGGCTGGGCCGGCCCGAGAGGCGTTTCGACCGGGTCGGCGAGCGTCTCAAGCGAGTCCTGGTGTACGCCATCGGCCAGAAGAGGATGTTCGACGACCCCTTCGCCGGGCTCTACCACCTGCTGATCTTCTACGGCTTCCTGGTGGTCAGCCTGCGCACCGTGACGATGGTGCTGGAGGGCCTGTTCGCCGGCTGGGAGCTGCCCCTGCTGCGCACCGAGGTGGGTCACCTCTACCTGCTGTCCAAGGACCTGGTCGAGGTGGCGGTGCTGGTGGGCCTGGCGCTGGCCGTCTACCGGCGAGCGGTGCAGCGGCCGGAGCGGGTGGTGCAGTCGTTCGGCGCCTGGCAGGTGATCGTCCTCATCGGCCTGCTCATGCTCACCGACCTCGGCGCCGAGGGGGCGCGCATCGCCGCCGGCATGGAGGCCTCGTTCCTGCCCGCGTCGTCGCTGGTGGCGAAGCTGTTCGCGGGCGCCGGCAGCGGCGCGCTGCAGGCCTGGTACACCGGCCTGTGGTGGGCGCACCTGGCGGTCCTCTACTACTTCGCCAACGAGCTGCCCTACTCCAAGCACTTCCACGTCTACACCTCGCTCTTCAACGTGTTCTTCGCCAAGCTGGACCCGCCCGGCAAGCTCACCAGCATGGACCTCGAGAACGTCGACGAGTCGAGCCGCTTCGGCGTCGCCACGGCCACCGACCTCACCTGGAAGCAGATGCTCGACCTGTACACCTGCACCGAGTGCGGGCGCTGCCGCGAGCTCTGCCCGACGACGCTGACGCACAAGCCGCTGCAGCCGGTGCTGTACACCGTTGCGGTGCGCGACCAGCTCTACCGCGAGCAGCGCCAGCTCCTCGCCGACCCCGACAACCGTGGCGGTCGCTCGACCACCGAGCTGGTGCCGGCGGTGGTCGACCCGGAGGTGGTCTGGGCCTGCACCACCTGCCGCTGGTGCGAGCGCGCCTGCCCGCTCGACATCAGCTACGTCGACAAGATCGTCGAGCAGCGCCGCCAGCTGGTGCTGGAGAAGGCCGAGTTCCCGGACGAGGCGCAGGTCGCCTTCCGCGGCTACGAGGTCAACGGCAACCCCTGGCAGCTGGCCGGCGAGCAGCGCGCCGACTGGGCGAAGGGCCTGAACGTGCCGCTCGCGGCCGAGGCCGGCGGCGACGTCGAGCTCCTGTTCTTCGTCGGCTCCCCGGGCAGCTACGACGACAACGGCAAGCGCGTGTCGGCGGCCCTGGTCAGGATCCTGCAGGCGGCCGGGGTGCGCTTCGCCATCCTCGGCGCGGAGGAGACGTCGAGCGGCGACGCCGCCCGCCGGCTCGGCAACGAGTACCTCTTCCAGGCCCTGGCGCAACAGAACGTCGCCACGCTCAACGGCTACGGCGTCAAGAAGATCGTCACCAACTGCCCGCACGTCTTCAACACCCTGAAGCACGAGTACCCCGACTTCGGCGGCCACTACGAGGTGGTGCACGGCACGCAGCTGGTGGCCGAGCTGGTCCGCAGCGGCCGGGTCAAGCTCCTGAACCGGGTCGACCTCGACCTGGTCTACCACGACCCCTGCTACCTCGGCCGCACCAACGGCGAGCTCGAGGCCCCGCGCTTCCTGCTCCGCGCCATCCCCGGCCTGCGCGTCCGCGAGGCGGCGCTCAACCGCGAGCGCTCGGTGTGCTGCGGCGCCGGCGGCGGCCGCATGTGGCTGGAGGAGAAGCTGGGCGAGCGCATCAACCAGGCCCGCTACGCCATGCTCAAGGCCTCGGGCACCTGCGACGTGGCGGTCGCCTGCCCCTACTGCTTCGCCATGCTGTCCGACGCCCAGCGCGAGGTCGGCGACGAGCAGGCGAAGACCTACGACGTCATCGAGCTGGTGGCGCGGGCCCTGAAGACAGGCTGAGCGGACAGCGGTCGCCCCTTGACCGGCTCCGCGGGCGGGGTCGATGATGGCCCATGCGCACCCACCTCCCGCGCCCCCGGTTCGCCTCGCTGCTGGTGTCGGCCGTGGCGGCCCTGCCCGTCGTGGTCGCGGCCGCGCCCCCCAACCACCCCTACCCGCAGAACGTCGCCTACGCGGCCGGCGCGCTGGTCCCCAACCCGCGGCCGCTGGCGGTGCTCAACGCCGAGGTGGCGGCCGCGTACCGGCGCTGGAAGGCGGCCTACCTGGCCTCAGCCGGGGCGGAGAGCGACGGCCACCCCCGCTACCGGGTGAAGGCCGGCAGCGGTGGCTCGAGCGAGCCGACGGTGTCCGAGGGGCAGGGCTACGGCATGATGATCGTGGCCTGGATGGCGGGCGCGGAGCCCGACGCGCAGCGGCTGTTCGACGGGCTCTGGGAGTACGCCAACGACCACCGCAGCGAGATCGACCCGCGCCTCATGGACTGGCACGTGCCGGCCAGCGAGGCGGCCGAGCCGGGCGAGGACGACTGCGCCTTCGACGGCGACGCGGACATCGCCTACGCCCTGCTCCTGGCCGACGAGCAGTGGGGCTCGGACGGCCGGGTCCACTACCGGGCCGAGGCGGAGCGGGTCATGGCCGGGCTGCTGGAGTCGGCGGTGGGGCCGCAGAGCCACCTGCCGCTGCTCGGCGACTGGGTCGACCCGGCCGGCCTGGAGTACAACCAGTACACGGTCCGCACCTCCGACTTCATGCCCGACCACTTCCGCACCTTCGCCCGCGCGAGCCTCGAGCCGGACTGGGAGGACGTGGTCGACGCGACCCAGGAGGTGGTGGACCGGCTGCAGCGGGGCTCGAGCCCGGTGGCGGGCCTGCTGCCCGACTTCGTGGTCCCGGCGTCGGCCACCGACCCGACGCCCGAGCCCGCCCCGCCGTACTTCCTCGAGGGGCCGCACGACGGCGACTACTCCTACAACGCCGGCCGCGACCCCTGGCGACTGGCGGTCGACGCGCTGCTCAACGCCGACCCGACGTCGCGCGCCCAGGCGCGGCGGATGGCGCAGTGGGTGCGCGCCTCGACCGGCAACGACGCCGGCCTGGTCCGGGCCGGCTACCGCCTCGACGGCACCGGGCTGGACGACGCCTTCACCACGTTCTTCGCCGCCCCGTTCGGGGTGGCGATGATGCTCGACCCGGCCGGTCAGGGGTGGCTGAACCAGGTCTACGACCTGGTGCGCGAGCGGCAGGAGGGGACCTACGAGGACACCGTCACCCTGCTCTGCCTGCTGGTCATGACCCGCAACGCCTGGGACCCGAGCCGGCCGCCGGAGCCGCCGTGCGAGCCGCCCGCCGCGCCGGCCGACTTCCGCTCGAGCGCCTCGAGCGTCGCCTCGGGGGCCGACTACGAGCTGGCCTGGAGCGCGGTCGAGGGGGCCGACTCGTACCGGCTCGAGGAGGCCACCGACCCCTCGTTCGCCGGCGCCGCCGGCACCGACACGGCGCAGCTCGCGGTGGCGTTCAGCCACGAGGTGACCACCGACACCGTCTACCACTACCGGCTGCGAGCGGAGCGCTCGTGCGGCGAGGTGTCGGCGTGGTCGGGCGCGGTGAGCGTGACCGTGACCGCGCCGCCGGCCTGCGTCGGCCACCGCCAGGTGGTGGGCGGGGTCGCCCTGCGGCCCGGGGTCGGCGGCACCCGCTGGGTGACCTCGCTGTCGGTCGCCAACCCCGGCGCCGACGACGCCGAGGTCGAGCTCACCCTGCGCCACGCGGGCGGCGCGGCCAGCGCCGCGGCGACCGTGCCCGCCGGCGGCATCGAGGGCTGGGACGACGTCGTGGGCGAGCTGTTCGGCCTGCCCAGCCCGATCTCGGGGGCGGTCGAGGTCTGCTCCGACCGGCCGGTGGTGGTCCTGGCCCGGGTGTACAACGACGCTGCCACCGGCACCTTCGGCCAGTCCCTGCCGGGGGTGGGGGAGGACGACCTGCTCCCCGCCGACGCGACCGGGCTCCTCAGCCAGCTGCGCAAGAGCGACCGCTTCCGCACCAACGTCGGCTTCGTCAACCTCGGGGCGACGCCGTGCGAGGTCCGCCTGACCCTGCGCGGCGCCGACGGCGCGGTTCTCGGCCGGCCGGTCGAGGTCTCGGTCCCGGCCTCGGGCTGGACCCAGGCCAACGACGTGTTCGCCCTGGCCCTGGCGTCCGCGGCCGACCTCGCCACGGCCACGGTCGAGGTGACGACGCCCTACGTCGCGGTGTGGGCCTACGCCTCGGTGGTCGACAACGCGAGCGGCGACCCGACCACCATCCCGGTCGTGGAGGTGGAGTAGCGGGCGCGACCGCTCGGCCGCCGTCGCGCCCGGCGCGGCCCCTCAGTCGACGTCGAGGGCCCAGTCGCCGACGCGGCGCAGCGTCGGCCCCATCCAACCCTGCTGGGGGTAGTTCTGGCGCGGCAGGTAGAGGAGCGAGTCGCTCTCGGCGATGAACCCCTCTTGCGGCAGGTCGAGCCACAGCATCCACGGGTTGTCGGCGTGGTCGCGGGCGATGTCGCCGGCGTCGTAGTGCCAGGCGACCCGCTCGAGGCCGGTCGGGGGCAGGGCGGGGAGGAAGCCCGGCACCAGCTCGTCCAGGTACTCCGGCGGGCGACCGCGCTCGGCCTCGTGGCGGCGGATGGCGTCGACGATCGGCGCCCCGCGCCGGGTCAGCTCCTCCAGGGCCGGGGTGCGCCGGTCGACGAGCAGGGCCTGGGCGGCGACGTCGCAGGCGAGCCAGATGGCGGCGCCGGCGGCGACCGGGGCCGCCGCGCGCCGGGTGCGCCGGAAGAGCGCCATCACCAGGGCGACCGGGAGCGCCGCCAGGGCGACGAGCCCCGACAGGCAGCCGGCGCCGCGGACCGCCACTGACTCGATCGGCAGGCCGACCAGGTCGGTGGCGACGAAGCTCGAGTAGGCCCAGCCGGCGGCGTTGGCGGCCACGGCGACGACGGTCCAGCCCGCCAGCAGCCACCACGCGCTGACCCTCGGTCGGCGCGACGCGAGAGTGTCCATGCCTCATTCTCCCACGCGACGAGCGCGGCGAGGCGGTCGGGACGGCTGACAGGCGCGGGGGGACGGCTTACGATGGCGCCGTGGGCGCGACCGGCGGGCCGGTGGTGGCAGCATCGGGGCTGAGCAAGGGCTACCGCCTGGGCGGGGTGTGGGTCGAGGCCCTGCGCGGGGTCGACCTGGTGGTCGGCCCGGGCGAGGTGGTGGCGGTGGCCGGGCCGTCGGGCTCCGGCAAGTCGACCCTGCTCAACCTCCTCGGCACCCTCGACCGGCCCGACCGGGGACGGGTCTCGATCGACGGGGTCGACGTCGCCACCCTGTCCGAGCGCGGTCGCACCCTGCTCCGACGGCGCCGGCTCGGCTTCGTCTTCCAGGCCTTCAACCTGGTGCCGGTGCTGTCGGCGCTGGAGAACGTCGAGTACCCGCTGCTCATCGACGGCGTGCCGGGCCGCGAGCGGCGGCAGCGGGCCTCCGTGATGCTCGACGCGGTCGGCCTGGCGGGGCGGGCCCACCACCGCCCCGACCAGCTGTCGGGGGGGGAGCGGCAGCGGGTGGCCATCGCCCGGGCCCTGGTCCACTGGCCGGGGCTGGTGCTGGCCGACGAGCCGACCGGCAACCTCGACTCGGCGGCCGCGGCGGCCGTGGTGGGGCTGCTCGAGCGGCTGGTGGCCGAGGTCGGCGCCAGCGTCGTGCTCGCCTCCCACGACGAGGCCGTGATCGGCCGCGCCCACCGGCGGGTGGTGCTGCGCGACGGGCGGGTGGCGGCCGGCGCCGCGACCGGGGCGGGGCCGTGAGGCTGGTCCTGCTCGGCCTCCGCAACCTGGCCCGCAACCGGCGCCGCACCGCCATCTCGCTCGCCATCGTCGGCGCCGGCACGGTCGCCCTGCTGCTCACCGCCGGCTTCGTCCGCTTCTCGTTCGACGGCCTGCGGGAGGCGATCATCCACGGCGGTCTCGGTCACCTGGAGGTGGCCGAGGCCTCCGCCCTGGCCGGCCGCCAGGCGGGGGCGCTCGACCGCTCGCTGCGCCACGGCCTGGCCGACTGGCGCGAGCTGCAGGCGACCATCGAGGCGCTGCCTCACGTCGCGGCCGCGGCCGCCACCCTGCAGGTGATGGGCATGGCCTCGCTGCCCGACGGCGACCCGGTGTCGTTCGTCGGCCTCGGCGTCGATCCGGAGCGGGAGCGGCGGATGGGCTTCACCGTCCGCCTGCTCGAAGGGGAGGACCTCGCCGGCGGCGCGCCGGCCGAGGGCGACGACCGGCTCCTGCTCGGCCGCGGCCTGGCCGACGCCCTCGGGGCCCAACCCGGCGACGTGGTCACCCTGCTGGCGCTCAACGCCGACGGCATGCTCAACGCCCTCGACGTGCGGGTCGCGGGGGTGGTGACGACCGGCGTCGCCGACCTCGACACCCGCTTCCTGAAGCTCCACCTGGCGAGCGCCAGCCGCCTGCTGCAGACCGCGGCGGTCTCCAACCTGGTGGTCGGCCTCGACCGCACCGAGCACACGGCCGCGGTCGCGGCCGCGGTCGAGGCGGCCGTGGCCGGGCGGCCGCAGCCCCTGGCCGTGACCGGCTGGGAGGAGCGGGCCTCGTTCTACGGCCAGGTCCGCAACCTCTACCTCGGCATCTTCGCCTTCCTCGGCGCGATCGTCTTCGTGCTGGTGGTGCTGGCCTGCTCCAACACCCTGGTCATGGCGGTGATGGAGCGGGTGCGCGAGCTCGGCACCCTGCGCGCCATCGGCACCACCGGCCCCCAGCTGGCGGTGATGCTGCTGGCCGAGGCGCTCCTGCTCGGCCTGCTCGGCGGTCTGCTCGGCGACCTGGTCGGCCTCGGCGCGATCGCCGCGATCAACGCCGCGGAGCTCAAGATGCCGCCGCCGCCGGGCGCGGTCAGCCCGATCGACCTCGAGCTGGCCTACGTCCCGGAGGCGTTCGCCGGCGCGGTGGCGCTGATGGTGGTGGTGCTGGCGTTGGCCTCCCTGGCGCCGATCTGGCGGGCCGTGCGGCTCGAGGTGGTGGAGGCCCTCGGCCATGTCTGACGCCGGGAGGCCGGTCGCGCTCGCCCTGGCGCTGCTGGCCGCGCTGGCGGTGGCCGCCGCCCCGCCGGGTTCAGCCGACCTGCGCCTGCTCGCCGCGAGCGACCCCTTCGCCCGCGCGCCGTCGTCGTTCCGCGCCTCGCTCGAGGTGGCGGCCGGCGAGCGCACCCTGCGGCTCGAGGTCTGCCGCCGCGGCTCCGACCGTGCCCTGGTGCGCTTTCTCGACCCGGGCGAGCGGGGCAAGTACCTGGTGCGGCGCGGCGACGAGACCTGGTTCCTGGCGCCGGGGTCGCGGCGGCCGCAGCGCCTCGGCCCGGGCCACCGGCTGGCCGGCGCCAGCCTGGACGAGCTGGTCGGGTTGCGCCTCGCCAGCAGCTACTTCGTCGTCGACGTCGCCGAGCACGACGGGCTGGTGACCTTCGTCCTCGAGGCGCGCTCGGCCGCCGCCGCCTTCGCCCGCGCCCGGCACGTGGTGCGGCGCGAGGGCGGCCTGCCCCTCCGCACCGACCTCCAGGCGGCCGACGGCCGGGTGCTGCGGGTGCTCGAGTACCCCGCCTGGCGGAGCGAGGCGGAGCTGGTGCCGGAACGGGTGGTGGTCAAGGACCTGGTGCGCCGCGGCCCGCCGGTGGAGGTCCGCTTCCTGGCGGTCGAGGCCGAGGAGCTGCCGGAGGCGCTCTTCGACCCGCAGGACCCGAGCGAGCGCGAGCGGCGCTTCGCGGGGCGCTGACCAGGGTCCGGTTGACGCGCCCCCGTGCGCAGGCGGTCGGCCGACGAGCTCGGGCGGGGTGACGGCCGGCGCCAGTGGCAGGGCAGCGCCTTCGAGCTCGAGCGCCTCTTCGGGCGACTCGCGTTCGACCTCACCGACTCGACCGCCCTCGCGGGGGAGGGAGGTGGAGACCCGCGAGGTCACCGAGGGGCTCTCTGCGCCGGCGGACGTCGACGCCGACCGCTACGGGCTCTTCGTCCGCCCTCGGCCGTGACCCGAGTCGCGCCACGGGGAGCGGGCGCCGCCAGGGCGCTCTCTCG
>CAYTJW010000180.1:0-8679 GCA_964438135.1 uncultured Thermoanaerobaculia bacterium | reverse complement strand
GCCCAGAAGGCGACGATCCCCTGGTAGACCGCCCGCGCCAGCATCTGCCGGAACCTCGGGTCGTGGTACATGGCCATGTCCGAGGCGCTGTCGTGGAACAGCCATTCGCCGAGGAAGATCGGCATCTCGTTGCCGACGTTGGCCGGGTTGTTCTCGCCGTAGGTGCCGTAGTTGAGGCCGGTGGTGCCGTGCGGGCCGTAGCTGCCGGGGTAGCCGTTGACGAGGTCGTTGAGGACCTCGGCGTGGACCGCGTTGCGCAGGCGGTCGTGCCAGGTGCCGGCGTAGCCGGTGTAGACGAAGGTCGAGAGCCCGGTGCCGCCGCCGGCGTTGGTGTGCGAGCTCACGAACACCGAGTCGCGGGCCGGGGCGCCGTAGGCCTCGGCCGAGTCCTTGAGCCACAGGCCGAACTGCGGCCGCCGCGACCAGCCGTCCTCCTCGTCCGTGCCCGAGCCGTCGTAGTTGGTGCTGCCCGAGAGCTGGATGTGGTAGCGAGCCTCCTCGTCGAAGCGGGGCTCGCCCGAGGTCCCGGCCGTGCCGCGGGAGATCACGCCCGTGCCGCCGCCGAAGCGGACCGCGTCGGCCGAGACGTAGTGGCCGGTCGAGGTCGAGTCGTTGTACAGCACCACCCGCCGCCGCTCGGCCGGGGCGTCGGCCTCGAAGTAGTAGGTGCCGAGCGGCACCCAGGTGAAGCGGCGCTGGCGCTGGTCGAGCCAGTAGTCGGTCTCGCCGCCCGCGTGGCCGATGCGGTAGTGGGCCTGGGGCGATCGGTTGGTGTAGGCGGCGTGGGACACCGACACCGAGTACCAGCCGTCGGCCGGGATGTCGGCGACCCAGGTCGCCCAGGCCGTGGCCGCGCCGACCGCGCACGCCACCAGGCGGTTGGTGCCGAAGCCGAAGGGGTTCTCGCCGTTGACATAGGGGGCGTGGCCGTTGGCGAAGCCGGCCAGCGAGCTGTTGCCCCAGCCGCTGCCGGACTCGGCGTAGGCCGGCGCGCCGTCGTCGTTGTCGACCACCGCCATCCGCGGCTGCGGGTCGACCTCCCGGACCGAGAAGACGTCGGCGCCGGCGTTGTAGCAGTACGCGGCGAGCCACTGGTTGACCAGCTCGGGGTTGGAGAAGTCCTCGATGTTGCTCTGCACGAATCCCCGCTGCAGCCCCCAGTAGTCCGAGTCCCGCCACACCCAGCCGTGGCCCGGGTTGAGGTAGACGTCCTTGCCGGAGAGCGAGCCCGCCGGCCGGCCGCTGCCGAGGTGGGGGAAGCCACTGGTCGCGAGCGGGGATGAGTCGAGCGAGGACGGCTCAGCACGGTCCGGGGAGGTCGCGTAGGGCGGTGGGATGGGGTCGGGGAGGAACCGCTCGAGCGGCGCCCACCCCCCGCCGCCGGGGGCGCGGACGACGACCTCCAGGCTGCTCACGCCCTCGGCCCACAGGCTGTCGAGGAGCGCGCGCCGCAGCCGCTCGCCGTCGGCCTCGACCGCGGCGGGGTCGGCGAGGAAGGCGGCCGGGAGCTCGAGCCGGAGCTGGAAGACGCCGTTCCCGCCCACCACCTCGACCAGGTGCGTCCCGGCGGGGGAGACGGGGCGCAACCCGGCGCCCCACTCGTCCCGGGTCGGGCCGGCCAGCACCAGCTCGGTCGCCCGCCGCACCCGCGCCGCGCCGGCGATCGCGTCGAGCTCTGGCCGGGGCACCCGGGTCAGCCCACGGTCGCTCGCCAGGACGATGGCGGCCGAGGCCGCAGTCGCGGCCGGCAGCGGCCGGCCGTCAGGGCCCAGGCCGAGCTGCGCCAGCTTGTCGGCCGCGAGCGGGGGGGCGGCGAGGGCCGAAGCGACGACGACGACCAGGAGGGTGGCACGGCGCATGGGCACGCTCCGGCAGCACACAGCGGTCTCATCATAGCCGAGCCGACGCTCCCGGCCGGCGTCCGCTCTCGGACCCCGAGGTCGCGTGGGCCGGGAGCGGGCCGGACAGCACCCGGCGCCGGCGGCGGTTCGGGGGGCCCGTCACCTCTCGGGCGCGGGCGGCGTCACAGGTCGGGCACGGGCGCGGGCACGGGTCGGCGGGCGGTGAGCCACGCCTCGGCCAGCCGGTGGGATCCCGCTACTTCGGTTCGCCCTCTTCCGGCTCGTCCTCGTCCACCTCGTCGTCGTCCAGGTCCACGTCCACCGGCGAGCCGTCCAGCATCTGCTGCTGGGGGCCGGGCACGATGTGGGCGATGTCGGGGTCGACGCCGTCATCCGACCCGGTCCGGTTGCGCTTCTCCTCGCGCCGCTGCAGGCGCCTCTCGGCCTTGTCCTTCTGCCGCTGCTGGCGAGCGCGCTCCCGCTCTCGCCTGGTCATTGCCGCCTTGCGGTTGACAGCCATCCCGTACTCCTCCCCCCGTTCGGGTCAACGCACCGCGCGGGGGCGTGCTCGAGCACGCCACCCCCACCCGACCGGGACCACGGACCGCGTGGGTCTCGCGCTCGACCGATGGTCAGTAGCGGTCCCGGCCGCCACCGCCCCGGCCACCGCCGTACCCACCACCGCCGCGACGCCCGCCGCCGCCCCCGGTCGCCTCGGGCCGCGGCCTGGCCTCGTTGACGACGATGGCGCGACCGCGGATCTCCTTGCCGTTGAGACCGGTCATCGCCGCCTGGGCCTCCTCGTCGCTCGCCATCTCGACGAACCCGAAGCCCTTGGACCGGCCGCTGACGCGGTCGGTGACGATGCGCAGCGAGGCAATCTCGCCGAAGGGGGCGAACATCTCGCGCAGCTCGTTTTCGCTCGTTTCGTAGGAGAGGTTGCCGACGTAGATTCTCATGCCGTCTGCCTTCGTGTTCGCGCCGGGTGAGGTCCGGCTCCCCTGCTGTCGTGCACAGCCGCTGGCGACCCGCCACGTCATCGGCGGTGATGCAGGATAGCAGGTCACGCGCCCGCCGTCACCACGACCCCGCCGACCGGCCGGCCGACGGACCCATCACGCGCCCTCGGACCAGTGGGCGAGCCGCTCCCACGTGGTCTCGCCGACCATCGCCGGGGCCGCGGCCAGGGTCTCCCGCACCACCTCCGCCACGGCGCCCTCCCCCCGCCAGCTGGCCGCCACCACGTCGGCCCCCAGCTCGCCGAGCGCCGCCTGCACCACCAGGGCCAGCACCACCAGGTCGTCGGCCAGGCCGAGCGGGCCGACCACCCCCTCCGGCAGCACGTCGCCCGGGTTCATGACGTAGACCACGGCCGCCACCAGCGCCCGCCGCAGGCCGCCGCCGACCCGTTCCTCGACCGCCAGGCGCAGGGCCAGGCCGAACAGGTCGGGCAGGTGCTCCAGCCGCTCGGCGTGGGGGTAGCGAGCCCCCTCGGACGAACCCAGCAGGCCGGAGAGGCGGATCCGCAGGCGGCGGGTGTGACGGGCGGCCACGCTCTCGAAGACCTCGGCTGCCATCAGCTGCTGCTGGATCATCGCTGGGCCTCCTGCTCCTGCTCGTCGTTCCTCTCGGCGGCCGGGCCGTCCGGCCCGGGCCGCTGGCTGGCCTTGGCCCAGAACTCCCGCGCCCGCTCCATGGCGGTGTGGAGCAGGGTCCCGGGCGGGTAGGCGCCGTCCGCGCCCCGCTCCCCGGCCCGCACCCCGGTCAGCAGCTCGAGCACCTGCTGCACGCTGTCGGCGGCCCAGACGTGGAAGCGGCCGGCGGCGCACGCCGCGACCAGGTCCGGGCGCAGCATCAGGTCGCCGGCGTTGGCGCGCGGCACGATCACCCCCTGCTCGCCGTCCAGGCCGAGGTCGGCGCAGGCGTCGAAGAAGCCCTCGATCTTCTCGTTGACCCCGCCCACCGCCTGGACCCGCCCGAGCTGGTCGATGGCGCCGGTGACGGCCCGGCCCTGCCGGATCCCGACCCCGGTCAGGGCCGACAGCAGGCAGCAGATCTCGGCGCACGACGCCGAGTCGCCGTCGATCCCGCCGTAGCTCTGCTCGAAGGCCAGCGAGGCCGAGAAGGCGAGCGGGTGGTCGGTCCGCAGCAGGTGGCGGAGGAGGCCGCCGAGGATGTGGAAGCCCTTGGTGTGGATCGCCCCCGACAGCGAGGACTGGACCTCGATGTTGACCACGCCCGCGGTGCCGGCGCCGATCGACGCCGTGATGCGGGCCGGGAAGCCGTAGGTCAACGGCCCGGCGTGGCTCACCGCCAGCCCGTTGACCTGGCCCACCACCGCGCCGGAGGTCTCGATGTTGAGGGTGCCCTCGCGCAGCGCCTCGCGGAAGCGCCGCGCCGGCCCCTCTGCCCGCCGGCGGGTGCGCGCCACCGCCTCCACCACGTGGGCGGCCTCGACCCGTGCGCCACCCTGAGCGCGGGCCAGGAAGGCGGCCTCCCGGGCGATGTCGGCGACGCGGCCGAAGCGCGCCGTGAGCTTGCCGCGCTGGGCCGCGATCCGCGCCCCGTGCTCGACCAGGGCGGCCACCGCCGAGCGGTGGAAGACCGGCAGGCCCTCGTCGCGGGCGACGCGGGCCAGGACGCCGGCGTACTGACGAATGCCCTCGGGGGTGCGGTCGAGGACCGAGTCGAAGTCGGCCAGGACCTTGAACAGGTGCGGGAAGTCCGGGTCGAAGCGGTCGAGCAGGGAGTAGGTCTCGGCGTCGCCGAGCAGGATCACCCGCACCTGGATCGGGATCGGCTCGGGCTTGACCGGCTGGTTGAGGACGAACCAGCCGGCCTCGGAGGGCACGATCTCGAGGCACCCGGTGCGCAGGGTGCGGATCAGCACCTTCCAGGCGCCCGGCTCGGTGATCACGTCGCGGGCGTCGAGCACCAGGTAGCCCCCGTCCGCCCGCAGCAGCGACCCGGCGCGGATCGACCGGTAGTCCGAGGCGACCGGTCCCTGCACGGTCCACTCGCGCTCGACCGTGCCGAGCAGCTTGGTCAGGGTGGGCGTGTTCTCCACCACCACCGTGCTGGCCTTGGCCGGGTCGTCGTCGGACAGCACGTTCACGCCGTACGCCCGGACCGGGTCGAAGCCGCGCTGACCGGCCTCGGTGAGGCGGTTCTCGGCCACGTCGTCGATCACCTCGTCGAGGAACCGCCGCACGTCGTCGCCGGGGAAGTCGAGCGCGATCGCGCCCGCCATCTGGCCGAGGATCTCCCGCACGGCCTCCTCGGTCACCGCCCGCACCGCCTCCTGGCTCCGCGAGTGGATCTCGCGCACCCGCTCGCTGACCGCGGCCAGGCGCTCCATGAACCGCTCGCGCTGCTGGCGGAAGGTCGTCACCTGCTCATCCGAGACCCGGCCCTCGCCGCGCAGGCGCTCGAGCTCCTCCGGGGCCACCGGCCGCCCGTCGACGACCGGCAGGATGGCCGGCTGGACGACCGGGCCGACCTGCATCGAGACCAGCTCCAGGCTCGCCGCGCGCAGCTCCTGCGCGAACGGCTGGGTGATCGCGTTGACCTCGTCCTTGGCCCGCCGCTCCAACGCCTCGCGGCGGGCGCGGATGGCGTCGGCGTTGAGGGCGTCGCCGAGGCCGTCGCGGATGAACTGGGCCAGCTCCGTCACCCGCCGGCGGAGCACCCGGCCCTGGCCCGACGGCAGGGCGATCAGGCGGGGCCGGTCCGGGTCGGCGAAGTTGTGCACGTAGCAGTACGACCGGCGCGGCCGGCAGACCGGCTTGAGCTCCTCGAGCAGCTGCCCGACCAGGGTCATGCGCCCGGTGCCGACCAGCCCGCGCACGAACACGTTCTGCCCCGGCGCGTCGCACTCCAGGCCGAAGCGCAGCGCCTCCATCGCCGACGGCTGGCCGACGAAGGCCGGCACGGCGATCAGCTCGTCGGTGGTGACGAAGGGCAGCAGCTCCTCCTCGCAGCGCCAGCGGAGCGCGGTCGGGTGGAGTGGCTCGTGCATGGTCACCTCCCGGCGATGGCCGCCTCCCATTGTAGCGGCGCCCGGCCGCGATCCCGCTCTCGCCCCCGGCCGGGGCGGGGCAACCGCGAGCGGGCCGCTGACCGTGCCCCCCCGACTGCGGCACAATGCCCCGGTGAGCCACGACGTCATCGTGGTGGGCGCCGGCCCGGCCGGGTGCGCCGCGGCGGCCGGGCTGGCCCGGCGGGGGGTCAACGTCCTGCTCCTCGACCGGGCCCGCTTCCCGCGCTGGAAGCCCTGCGCCGGCGGCATCTCCCGCTGGGCGCTGCCCTCCATCCCGGAGCCGCTGCGCGACCTGTTCGAGCACACCGCGGACCGGGCCGTGCTGAGCCTGGGCCGGCGCCGCTCGACCCGCCTCGAGCTGGCGCAGCCGGCCGGCTGGACGGTGCACCGCGAGGACTTCGACCGCGCCCACCTCGAGCTGGTGCGGGCCCTGCCCGGGGTCGAGGTGCGCGAGGGGTGCGGCGTGGTCGGCGTGGCCGAGCGGGCCGACCGGGTGGCGGTCAGCACGACCGGCGGCGACCTCACGGCGGCGGCGGTGGTCGGCGCCGACGGCGCGGGCAGCGTCGTGTCCGAGGCCGTGCGCGACCCGTCGGGACGACGCTTCGCGCTGGCGTTCGAGGTCGAGGCCGAGGTCCGCGGACCGGCGCCGGAGCTCCGCTTCGACCTCGCCTGCGTCCGCGGCGGCTACGCCTGGGTCTTCCCCAAGCGCGGCCGCTGCTCGCTCGGCGGCTACTCCGTCGCCACCCTCACCCCGGGGCTGCGCCAGGGCGTCGAACGGTTGGTCGCGACCTTCCCCGCCCTGGCGGCGCTCGAGCGTCGCCGCGCCGGCGGCCACCGCCTGCCCCTCGGCGGCACCCGTCAGCCCCTCGCCTCGGGCCGAATCGCGCTGGCCGGCGACGCCGCCGACACCGTCGACCCGGTCACCGGCGAGGGCATCGCCCACGCGCTCAGGAGCGGCGAGATGGCCGCAGCCGCCGTGCACCGCTTCCTCGCCGGCGGCGAGCCGCTCGCCGGCCACACCGCCGCCCTGTGGCGGGAGGTGCATGCCGACCTCCGCCTGGCCCGTTTCCTCGCCGGGCGGCTCGGCCGCCACCCCGCGGTCGGCTTCGCCCTGCTGTTCGGCAACCGCGCCCTGTGCCAGCTCATGGTCGAGAAGCTGCGGGGCGAGCTCGGCTACCGGCGGCTGGTGCTCGCGGCCCTGCTCCGGTCGCCGGCGATCGCCTGCGGCTGGCGGCCGTCAGCCGACGTCAGCTTCCGCCTGCGGTGACGGCGGCGGTCCCGGCGGCGCCGCCGTCGCCGCCGCGAGCCGCGCCTCGAGCCGGTCCGCAGCTTCCTCGAGCGAGCCCTGGATCAGCGCCCAGCGGCTCTCGAGGAAGCCCAGCTCGTCGTCCCCCGCCCGACCCCGACGCGCCCGCCGCAGTGCCCGCACCACCTCGCGCGGGCTCGCCACCACCTGCCGCGCCAGGCCCGTCAACGGGCTGGCGTCAACCTCCTCGAGGACCTGTCGGAACGCCGCCAGCGCCGGCCACGGGTCGCGGCCGGGCGCGAGACGGCCGGAACGGACCAGGTGGTCGACCAGGTAGGCGCGGTGCCAGTACTCGCTGACCTGGGTCGTCGCCTCGGCCACGGTCAGGACGTAGACCAGCTTGCGGAACACCTTCTTGACCAGCCAGAGCGCGAGCCGGAAGGGCAGCAGCAGGCAGCCCTCGAGGGTCAGCCAGTCGCCGCCGCGGCCGAGCTCCCGCACGACGACCGGGTGCAGCCGCGCGCCGCGTCGGCTGGCGATGGTGCGCGGGATGCGACGCCGGAAGACGGCCTCGGCGAGGAGGTCGAGGCCAGGGAGGGGGATCAGCGCCGCCAGCCCGGCCAGCGTCGCGTCGGCCAGCACCCACCACTCGAGCCGGGGCGCGACCCGTCCACCCCTCCCGTCGGCCGCCGCCGCCACCGACGGCTAGCCTTCCCCGGCGAGGAAGCGCGCGTACTCGCGGTCGCGGGTGGCGATGTGGTCGGTCGCCCACTCCGTCACCAGGCGCCGGAACGCCTCCACGCCGTCCGGGCGGTCGAAGTCGGCCGGGTCGAGGGCGCCGAGGGACTCGCGCAGCTGGCTGTGCAGCTCCCGGTGCTCGGCGAGACCCGGGTGCCCGGCCGCGGCCATGACCTGCTCCTCGAGGCAGAAGTGCAGGCGGACGTGGTCGAAGAGAGCCATGACGAGGGTCATGACCGCCTCCCGGTCGAGGTCGCGGTCGAGGCTGTCGGCGAGCTCGAACAGCCGCTGGTGCTGCCGGTCGAGCTCGTCGTGGCCGACCGAGAGCTGCGGCCGCCAGACCAACTCACGCGCCACCGGTCGTCCCCGTGCGGAGTCTAGCGGAGTCTCCCAGGCCGGTCGAGGGAAGAGCCGGCGGCCCTCGCCTCGGGTCGCCGGCGCGGGAGCGGGGCGGTCTCAGCCCTCGGGGTCGGACGGGACGGCGTCGAGGGCCTCCTCGACCCGGCTCCAGCACGACCATCTGCACTCGAAGCGGTGGTGGTCGGCGAGGCGCGGGTTGTCGCACTCGATGCCGACCACCTGGCGCCCCTCCTCGCTCCGTCGGAGCTCGACCAGCAGGTGGGCGGTGCGCTGCTCCTCGGCGCAGAAGATGTCAACCGTCTGGTGCGTCGTCTCGTCGCTCATCGGCTCTCTCCCCCGCGACCCGGCGGCGGGTCGACCACGACCGCCCGCCCCGTCCGGCCCAGCCCGAGGATACCAGGAACCGCTCGCGATGGCAGCCGATTCCCGCCCGGCGCCCCGGCCGCCGCCCTCAG
>CAYTJW010000179.1:0-8697 GCA_964438135.1 uncultured Thermoanaerobaculia bacterium | reverse complement strand
GGCGGCCGGGCGCCACCGCCGCTGCACCAGCTCGGGCGCGGCCCGCCGGCCCAGGATCAGGTTGACCAGGGCGATGTGCGGCACCCGCACCAGCAACCGGGCGACCAGGTACGACAGGGCCTGCAGGCGGTAGCCGACGATCATCGGCACGTCGAGCAGGGCGCACTCCAGGGTGGCGGTGCCGGAGGCCGTCCAGGCCAGGGCGCTGCGAGCCAGCTCGCGCCGGCGTCCGTCCCCCGCGACCCGGCGCAGCCGGGGGTCGCCCGGGTTCGCCGCCAGCACCCGGTCCACCACCTCGCCCACGCCCGGGGCCTCCACCAGCACGGCCTCCGCCACCAGCTCCGGCCCGAGCTGGCGCAGGGCGCCGAGCATGGTCGGCAGGAGCTGGCGCACCTCCATGGCCCGGGAGCCGGGCAGCAGCGCCAGGCGCCCGCGCGCCGGCGGGGCGTCCCTTCCCACCAGCGCCTCCGGCCGCAGGTCGTCAACCAGCGGGTGGCCCACGTAGCGCGCCGCCACCCCGTGCTGGTGGTAGAACCCCGGCTCGAAGGGCAGGATGCACAGCACCTCGCGCGCCAGGCGCCGAACGGTGCGGACCCTCCCCCTTCGCCACGCCCACAGCTGCGGCGACACGTACAGCACGGTCGGGATGCCCAGTCGCCCGAGCCGTCGGGCGAGGCGGAGGTTGAAGTCCGGCGAGTCGACCAGGACCGCCAGGGACGGCCGCCGCCGCTCCGCCTCGGCCACCAGCCGGAGCAGAATGCGGCGGATGCCCGGCAGCTCACGGGCCACCTCGACCAGGCCCATGTGGGCCAGCTCGTGGGTGCTGGCCAGGCACTCCAGCCCGGCCCCCCGCAGCCGCTCGCCGCCGACGCCGAACGCGGCCAGGCCTGGCGCCGCGAGGCGGAGCTGGGCGAGGAGGTTGCCGGCGTGGATGTCGCCCGAGACCTCCCCGGCGACGATCAGGAGCCCCGGCTCACCGACCGAGCCAGCGGCGGGGCCGGCGGTGGTCACGGGAAGGGGAACATCAGCCAGCCGAGCGCCAGCCCGCCGACGACCATGATCAGGAAGCTCTTCAGGAACAGCCGCCGCCGCTCGCCCGGTTCCTTGCGCCACAGGAAGGCGAAGAACACCGAGACGAGGAGCGCGTGCCAGACCAGCAGCAGGAGGTGGTCCATCTCACTCCTTGGCGCCGCGCGCGATGTCCGACACGTCGAGCACGGCGAGCAGGTTCATGAGCCCGGAGGTGTAGAGAAACGTGTTGCCGTACGAGAACCCGGCGGCGATCGGGTCGCCCCCGCCGCTGACGCCGAACGGGAAGCTGGCGGGGAAGAGGCCGCCGAGCCCGTTGACCCACAGCAGGCGGCCGAGGTAGAGCAGGCCGTTGCCGCAGCAGGCGAAGGCGGCCAGCCAGGAGAAGGGGTTCCCCTGCCGCGGCGTCCCCAGCTCGCCGTCGACCAGGACGCCGGTGACGAACCCGGCCAGGATGACCGAGGCGAACACCACGGCCCGCTGCCGCTTGCCGAGCAGCCAGTGCCCGAGCCCGGGCACCAGCCAGGCGGTGGCGGTCAGCCGCAAGCGGGTCGCGGCACTGGTTGGCTCGGCCGCCGGCGCTGCCGGCTCGGCCGCTCGCTCGCGTGGCTGGCTCATGGCTCACTCCGTCGGGACAGCGCGGCGCGGACGCGCTCGAAGGTCGTCTCCAGGTCCTCGGGGATCACCCGCACCTCCCCCACCACGGTCATGAAGCTGGTGTCGCCGCGCCAGCGTGGGACCACGTGCAGGTGCAGGTGCTCCTCCATGCCGGCCCCGGCCGCCTCGCCGAGGTTGAAGCCGACGTTGAACGCGTGTGGCCGGTAGACCTCCTCCAGCGCCGCGACCAGCTGTCGGGCACCGGTCATGAGCTCCAGCAGCGTCTCGTCGTCGAGCGAGCCGAGCCTGCCGGTGTGGCGGCACGGGGCCACCATGCTGTGCCCGGAGGTGTAGGGGAAGCGGTTGAGGAGGGCGAAGGTGCGCTGGCGCCGGAACAGGGTCAGCGTGGAGCGGTCGTCCGTCGACGCCAGGGCACGGCAGAAGAAGCACTCCGTCCGGTCACGGCCGTCGGCGGTCGTGACGTAGGCGAGGCGCCAGGGAGCGAAGAGTGAGTCGACCACGGGTCAGGGCCTCGAGTCGGGGCGACGCGCGGGCGCCACACGAGCGCCCGCGCCACCTCGGGTCAGCGCTGGAGCAGCAGCTCCTCGCGCAGGTGCTTGCCCGGCTTGAAGTAGGGGATCTTCTTCGGCGGCACGTGGACCTGCGCGCCGGTCTTCGGGTTGCGGCCGGTGCGCTCACCGCGCTTGCGGATGCGGAAGGAGCCGAAGCCGCGCAGCTCGACCTTCTCCCCCCGGCTCAGAGCGGTGACCACGGCCTCCAACACCACCTGCACCATCTCGTCGGCCTGCTTCCTCGGCACCGCGGCCTGCTCCGCCACCAGCTCCACCAGGTCGGCCTTGGTCATCGTCATCGCTGCCTCCTTGGTTCTCCGAGGCCCGCGTCGCGGGGTCAGCCCTCGCCCCTCTCGTCAGCCCCGGTCACCTCGTCCGCCGCGGGCTCGTCGGTGGGGGCCTCCTCCGCCGGCGCCTCCTCGGCCGGAGCCTCCTCCGCCGCAGCGTCGGGCGCGTCCTCCGTCCCGACGGCGTCGACCACGCCGCCGGCGCGCAGGGCCGCCGCCATCGCCGTCTCGCGCCGCGCCGTGCCGCGCCGCACCTCGGCCTCTTCCTCGGCCGGCTCCGCCTCCTGCGACACGCCGTGCATCGACAGGCCGATCCGGTTCTCGTTCCAGTCGATGCGCAGGATGCGGCAACGGACCGCCTGCCCCGAGGCGTACATCTGCGCCAGCGTGACGCCGCCGTCGCGGTCGATCTCGGAGATGTGGCACAGGCCTTCCACGCCTGGCGCGAGCTCGACGAACACGCCGAAGTCGGTGATGTTGGTCACCCGCCCCGGCACGATGTCGCCGACGCCGTGGGAGTTGGCGAACTCCTCCCACTCGTTGGGGAGCAGCTCCTTCATCGACAGCGAGATGCGCTGGTTGGCAACGTCGATGGTGGTGATGACGGCCTCGACCTCCTGGCCCTTCTGCACCACCTCGGAGGGGTGGGAGATGCGGCGCGTCCACGACATGTCGGAGATGTGGACCAGGCCGTCCACGCCCGGGATGATCTCGACGAAGGCGCCGAAGTCGGTCAGGTTGCGCACCACGCCGCGGATGCGGCTGCCGACCGAGTAGGTCTCGGCCACCTGCTCCCAGGGGTTCGGCTCGGTGGCGCGCAGGGACAGCGACAGGCGGCGCTTGTCGACGTCGACCTCCGACACGACCACGTCCACCTCGTCGCCGACCTCGAGGATCGAGCGCGGGTTCTTGACCTTCTTGGTCCACGACATCTCGCTGACGTGGATCAAGCCCTCGACCCCCTCCTCGAGGGCGACGAAGGCGCCGTAGTCGACGATGCTGACCACCCTGCCGCGCACCCGCTTGCCGACCGGGTACTTCTCCGGCACCAGCTGCCAGGGGTCCTCGAACCGCTGCTTGTAACCGAGGGAGACGCGCTCCTTCTCCCGGTCGAAGCGCAGCACCACCACGTCGACCTCGTCGCCGACCTCGAAGTACTCGCTCGGGTGCCCGACCCGCCCCCACGAGATGTCGGTGATGTGGAGCAGGCCGTCAATGCCGCCGAGGTCGATGAACACGCCGTAGTCGGTGATGTTCTTGACCGTGCCCGAGACCACCCGACCTTCCTCGAGGTCGGCCATGGTCTGCTCCTTGGCGCGGCCCTGCTCTTCCTCGAGCAGCGCCTTGCGCGACAGGACGATGTTGGAGCGGCGGCGGTCGAAGCTGATGATGCGCGCCTCGATCTCGGCACCGATGTAGTCCTCCAACCGCCGGTTGGGTCGCAGGTCCACCAGCGAGCCGGGCAGGAAGGCCTTGATGCCGATGTCGACCGCCAGGCCGCCCTTGACCCGCTCGAGCACCCGGCCCCGGACCGCGCGCCCCTCGCGGTACGCCTCCTCGATGGCCTTCCAGGTCTTCAGCTTGGCGGCCCGCTCGCGGGACAGGCGCAGCTGCCCCTCGGTCTCGTCGAGCCGCTCGATGAAGACCTCGACCTCGTCGTTGAGCTGGACCGTGAGCTGGCCCGTGGCCCGGTCGACGAACTCCCCGATCGGAACCGAGCCCTCGCACTTGAAACCGATGTCGATCATGACCTCGTCCGCGGTCACTGCCACCACCGTGCCGCGAACGACCTCGCCCTCGCGGAGGGTCTGCAGGGAGGTCTCCATGAGCTCCTGCATGGTCTGGTCAGCCATTCCCTTGCCTTTGTCTTCCGGGCCGTTGCTCAACGCCGTTCCTCCTCGCAGGGCGCACCCGTGGCGCGCGCCTAGCCTCCATGGTTTGATGACCTTACGCGCCCTCCCGTGACCTGTCAAGCGCCCCGCGCCAATCGGCACGGGATCGGACCGGGGCGCCCGGCCCGCTCAGCCCTCGAGCCCGGCGCGACGGCGGACCAGTCGGTAGGCCGCGGCCGGGTCGAGCTCGGCGGCGAGGAGCTCCTCGGTCTGGCAGCCGACCCGCTCGACACCCTCGGCGAAGGCGTACGGCACCCGGTGCCGGTCGAGCACCTCCCGCCCGCCGCGGCTCAGGATGCCAGCCCGGACCGAGCCGATGCCGAGGTGGACCAGCACCAGCGCCGCCGCCCGCCCCACCACCCGGTCCCGCGCCTCGAGCTCACCCGGAGGCCACGAGCTCGCGGCCAGGAAGCCGGCCAGGTCGAGCAGTGGGTGGAGCCAGTGGCGGTCGCTCGCGAACACCCGCACCTCACCGGCGAACACCTCGAGGGTCGGGCCCTGCAGCTCCACCCGCCCAGGGTACCCGGGGCCGCCGTCCGGTCAAGGCCTGTGGGCGACCCCGCCCCGGTCCGCCCGCCGGCTTGCCGCGCCGTCGTGTATACTGCGCCCATGAGCGGGGGCTCACCAGGTGCTCCTCAGCAGGCACGGACGGCCCCGGTGCGGCCGTGGCACTCGGGGACGGCAGTTTCTTCTCCCGGCCGGCGTGGACCAGCCGGGAGGGCAGCTTGCGGTAGAGCCAATGCGTTCAAGGAGGAAGGAGGAGTGAGTATGAGGTCGAGAGCGTTGTTTGTGGCGCGCTGGGCGCTGGCCGTGGGCCTGCTCGCCCTGCTCCCGCAGGTGGTCTTCGGTCAGGCGACCACCGGCAACATCAAGGGCTCGGTGACGTCCAAGGACGACGGCTCGGTCCTGCCGGGCGCGACGGTCATCGCCCTGCACGAGCCGACCGGCACCCGCTACACGAGCATCTCCCGCGAGGACGGCCGTTTCTCCATGCTCAACGTCCGCGTCGGCGGTCCCTACAACCTCAGCGTCACCATGCCCGGCTTCGAGGCGGCGCAGAAGGGCGGCTTCACCGTCCGCCTCGGCGAGGACCTCGACCTGGCCTTCCAGCTCAGCCTCGAGGCCTTCACCGA
The DNA here is from genome assembly GCA_964438135.1 of uncultured Thermoanaerobaculia bacterium. Taxonomy (GTDB): domain Bacteria; phylum Acidobacteriota; class Thermoanaerobaculia; order Thermoanaerobaculales; family Sulfomarinibacteraceae; genus CAYTJW01. Next base: position 3,187 of record CAYTJW010000179.1, on the reverse strand, counting down.
GGAGCTGATCGTGTACGCCGAGCCGAGCACGATCTTCAGCCCGTTCCGCACCGGCGCCACCGCCAACGTGGCGCAGGAGGCCCTCGAGTCGCTGCCGTCGATCTCGAGGACCTTCGAGGACTTCGCCCGCACGTCGGTGTACTTCAACCCGGTGGCCCAGGACTCGGGCGCCAGCTCGATGTCGGTTGCCGGCCGCAACAACCGCTACAACAACATCCAGATCGACGGCTCGGTCAACAACGACCTGTTCGGTCTCGCCGCCACCGGCTCGCCGGGCGGCCAGGCCGAGACCGTGCCGATCAGCCTCGACGCCATCCAGGAGCTACAGCTGCTGGTGTCGCCGTACGACGTGCGGCAGGGCGGCTTCTCCGGCGGCGGCGTCAACGCCATCACCAAGAGCGGCTCCAACGCCTTCCACGGCAGCATCTTCTACTACACCCGCGACGACAGCATGGTCGGCGACCGCGAGGTCAACGGCACCGACGTCGAGTTCGCCGAGTTCACCAACGACCAGTACGGCTTCTCCCTCGGTGGTCCGATCCTGAAGGACAAGGTGTTCTTCTTCGCGTCGGGCGAGTTCGACCGCAAGGACAACCCGAGCGGCTACTCCATCGGCGGCACCGGTCAGGACTGGGGGCACGAGGCCGAGGCGCAGCGCTTCCGCGACATCCTCGTCAACCAGTACGGGTACGACCCGGGCGGCTTCGAGGAGACCATCCGCACCACCGACTCCGACCTGTTCTTCGTGCGGTTCGACTTCAACCTCGCCGACGCCCACCAGCTCACCGTCCGCCACAACTACGTCGACGCGGAGAACATGCTCGCCTACCCGAGCGCCTTCACCTACTACTTCCCGGACAACTTCTACAACTTCACCGACGAGACCAACTCCACGGTGGCACAGCTGAACAGCGTCTTCGGCTCCGACGTCTACAACGAGGCGCGCCTCACCTACCAGACCATCGCCGACCGCCGCGGCGGCGACACCGTGTTCCCGCAGGTGTCGGTCATGCTGCCCGACGGCGCCACCCTGCGCGCCGGCCGCGAGCAGTACTCGACCGCCAACTCGCTCGACCAGGACATCCTCGAGATCAACGACGACCTGACCTTCTCCAGGGGCGACCACACCTTCACCGTCGGCACCCACAACGAGCTGTTCAGCTTCAAGAACGTCTTCATCCGCGACAACTTCGGCGTCTACGACTTCGACAGCCTGGACAACTTCGAGCGCGGCTACGCCTGGCGCTACAGCTACAGCTTCTCCAACACCGACGACCCGCAGCAGGCGGCCGAGTTCGACGTCCAGCAGTACGGCCTCTACGCCGGCGACCAGTGGACCGTCCGGCCCAACCTGACCCTGACCTACGGCCTGCGGATCGACATGCCGTACCTGCCCGACGAGCCGACCTACAACCCGCGCGTCCAAGAGCTCTACGGCATCGACACCAGCGAGGTCGCCTCGGGCAACCCGACCTGGTCGCCGCGGGTCGGCTTCAACTGGGACATCACCGGCGAGGGCAAGCGCCAGCTGCGCGGCGGCACCGGCATCTTCGCCGGCCGCACCCCCTACGTCTGGCTGTCCAACAACTACGGCAACACCGGCATCGAGTTCACCCGCGTGTCGTACCAGCTGTCCGGCACCATCGACGACGCCAACCACATCGACTTCGTCCCCGACCCGTTCAACCAGCCGACCCAGATCGGCTCCGCCGCCACCAACGAGATCAACGCCATGGACCCGGACTTCGTCTTCCCGACGGTGTGGCGGACCAGCCTGGCGTACGACCACGACCTCGGCTGGTGGGGCCTGGTGGGCTCGGTCGAGGGCATCTACGCCAAGACCATCAAGGACATCATGTACCGCAACCTCAACCTGACGCTGGACGGGACGACGCCCTACCTGCCGGACGGCCGTCCCAACTTCACCCGCGTCTCCAGCGAGTACTCCTACCTGATCTACCTCGAGAACACCGACAAGGGCGAGCAGTACAGCCTGGCCCTCAACCTGCAGAAGCCGTTCGACAACGGCTTCACCGCCAACCTCGGCTACGTCTACGGCCATGCCGAGTCGGTCAACGACGGTACCTCGAGCCAGGCGTCCTCGAACTGGCGCTACCTGCCCTCGGTCAACTCCAACGACCCCGAGCTGTCGGTGTCCAACTTCAACGTCGAGCACCGGTTCGTCGCCTCGGCGTCGTACGCCTTCAACATCACCGACGCGATCGGCTCGACCGTGTCCCTGTTCTACAACCACCAGGCCGGCCGCCCCTACTCGACCCTCTACTCCCGCGACATGAACGGTGACGGCCAGTCGTACGACCTGATCTACGTCCCGGCCGGCCCGGAAGACGTGCTCTTCTACGGCTCCGGCACGTGGGAGCAGCTCAACTCCTACATCGAGGCCGACGAGGGCCTGCGCGGCCACCGCGGCGAGATCGCCGACCGCAACGCCAGCGTCGCCCCCTGGACCCACACCCTCGACTTCCACTACGGCATCGACTTCCAGATCAAGGTGGTCCGGGCCGAGGTGGCGCTCGACATCCTCAACCTCAGCAACCTGCTCAACTCCGACTGGGGCCAGGTCAAGTACGCCAGCTTCAACGCCGTCTCGCCGATCCGGCACCGTGGCTTCGACGCCGCCAGCGGCCTGCCGATCTACGAGATCCTGTTCAACGACCCCGACCGGCGCTGGAGCTACGACGACCTCCGCTCCCGCTGGCAGGCCAAGCTCGGCCTCCGGCTGAGCTTCTAGTCCCCAGCACTCTCGTCTGACCCGGCGGGGGCCTCAGGGCCCCCGCCCTTTTTTCCCCGCGGCGCCACCGGCGGCAGCCCCATCGGGGACGGGCACGGTCGGGCGAGCGCCTGGACGCGGCGGGGCGAACGGGCTACGCTCGACCCAGGAGGTGACCATGGCGAAACGGCAGGGCTCGACCGGGTCGGTCGTCTACCTCGGCGTCGGTGGGCACGTGGTGGCGCTCGACCTCTCGACCGGGGAGGAGATCTGGCGGCGCAAGGTCAAGGCCTCGCAGCTGCTCGGCGTCGTCCTGCTCGAGGGCCGCCTGCTGGCCACCGCCGGCGGTCAGGTCTGGTGCCTGGACCCCGCCACCGGCACGGTCCTCTGGCACAACAAGCTCAAGGGGCTGGGCATGGGCCTGGTGACCGTGGCCGGCGGCGACCTCACGCCGGC
>CAYTJW010000178.1:0-8703 GCA_964438135.1 uncultured Thermoanaerobaculia bacterium | reverse complement strand
GGGGCCTCGCCCGACTCGAGCCCGAGGCCCGAGCGGAGGGCGTGGACCATGGCCGGCACCTCCAGGCCGCCGACGCGGGCGGCCTGGGCGATGGTGGCGACGCGGGCCACGGTGCGGCGCAGCACCGGGTTCCTCAGCGCCGCGAACTGCGGCGCCAGGCCGACCAGGATCCCCTCGGCCTCGGGGTAGGCGGCGAGGAGGTCGCCGATGCGGGTCTCGGGGGTGACGGGGACGGTCATGCTCCACCTCCCGCGGGCAGCTCGTCGAGCAGCCGGCGCTCGCCGTCGAGGGCGCGCAGCGGGGCGATGTCCTGGGTCAGCTCGAGCACGCCCAGGAACTCGCGCCGCTCGTCGCGCACCGCGAAGTAGCGGATGTGGGCGAAGCGGGGCCCGAGCTGGATCCAGAACTCGGCCACGTCGCGCGCGCCCGAGCGCAGGTCCTCGACCACCCGCTCGACGACGTGGACGCTCTTGGGCGGGTGGCAGTCGGCGACCCGGCGGCCGAGGATGGCGCGGTTGCGGGCGAAGACCCGCTCCGACCCCTCGCTGAAGTAGGCGACCCGGCCGTCGGCGTCGACGAAGGTGACGTCGCAGGGCAGGGTGTTGAGGATGGCGGTCAGCTGGTGCAGGCTCAGGTGGCCGGAGGGCAGGCGGATGGCGTCGTCGGGCGGCACCTCGGCAGGGTGCGCCGGCAGCACCGGCAGGACCGGCAGCCAGACGCCGGCGGGCCGGACGAGGCCCTCGCCGTGCTCGTCCCACTGCGCCCGCACCGCTTCCCAGTCGGCCTGGGTGAGGTGGGCCAGGCACATCGGCCAGAGGATCCGGTCCTCCTTGTCGGTCATCCCCTCGACCTGGTCCAGGCACGGCTCGAGGAGCGTCGACGAGGCCAGGGCCAGCTCCCCCGGGCCGAGCTCGGGCGCGACCGAGGCCAGCTCGCCGACCGCGGCCAGCTTCTCGCGGATCTCGTCGTGCACGCCCCACATGACCTTGGGCGGGCCGACGATGCCGGCCTTCTCGAGGAACGGGAAGACCAGGTACTCCTTGCGCTTGTAGTGGACGTCCACCGGCGCGAGGGCGGCGTGGAGCGAGCGCAGCTCGGCGGCCGCGCCCCCCTCCCCCGACCCGGCGGCGAGGCTCGCGGCCAGGCGCCGGCCGGTCGCCACCAGCTCGCGGATGCGCTGGTTCTCGAGCCGGAAGGTGTGGACCGGGTGGCCGGGCACGGCCTCGGCCGCGGCCTCGTGGCCGAGGCGGTCGCCGAGCTCGTCGGCGTGCTCGTCGCTCAGCCGCTGCAGCTCCTCCTCCGGCATGCCCTCGGCCATCAGCTCGTTCTCCATCGCCGCCACCTCGGTCGCGCCGACCTCGTCGAGCAGCCCGGCCAGCTCCGTCTTGAGCTCGGCCGGGTCGGCCCCGTCGTGGAGACGGCGGATGACGCGCTTCAAGGTCTCGATGCGGTGACGGCTGTTGTCGATCAGCTCGCTCATGCTCCCCTCCCGGTGAGAGCGAGTGTCGGTCGGGTGAGCGTGCTCCGCCTTGACCTGGGTCAGGTGAGGCGGCGATCGGAGACCAGCGATCAGCCGTCAGCCGTCGGCTGTCAGCTCCCCCGCCCGACCCGGTGCCCCCTCGTCGCGGAGGGCGGCCAGCGCGCCCTCGAGCGTGGCCAGGATCTCGTCGACGCTGCCGCCGGGGTGAAGCGGCGGGCCGACCCTCGCCTCGGCGAACAGCGGCACCGGGATGACCTCGCCCTTGGGCAGGCAGCGACCGAGGTTGACCAGCAGCACCGGCACGATCGGCACCTGCGGGGCGCGCTGGGCCAGCCAGGCGATGCCGCCCTTGAAGCGGGCGATCCCGTCGCCCGAGCCGCGGGTGCCCTCGGGGAACAGGACCAGGGACTCGCCCCGCTCGAGGGCCGCGAGCATCTGCGGCCGCGGGTCGTTGGCGGCGGTGATGTCGCGGCGGGCGATGGGGAGGATGTTGAACAGGGTCCGGCTCACGGCGGACACCAGGCGGGTGCGCTCGAAGTAGTCGGCCGCCGCCACCGGCCGGATCCGGCGCAGCCGGCGCACGGGGAACAGCGCCAGCAGCGAGACCGCGTCGAGGTGGCTGGAGTGGTTGGCGATGAGGATGAAGGGGTCGGCCGGCGGCAGGTGGCGGTGGCCGACCACCCGCAGGCCCACGAGCAGCATCAGGAAGGGGCGCACGACGAGGAGGAAGAAGAGGACCTGCAGCACGTCGCGGAGGGTCCAGCCGGCCCTTCCGGGAACGGGAGCGGGATCGGGAGCGGGGAGCGTCATGGGTAGTAGGAGTAGCGGACGACGTGGAAGAAGAGCGGCGCGGCGTAGCAGAGCGAGTCGACCCGGTCGAGCATGCCGCCGTGGCCGGGGATGAGGGCGCCGAAGTCCTTGACCCCGAAGTCGCGCTTGATGGCGCTCATCACCGCCCCGCCGAAGAAGCCGGCGACGGTGACCAGCAGGGCGATGCCGAGGCAGGCCGGGACCGAGAAGGGGGTCAGGAAGCGGATCGCCAGGCTGGCGGCGACGGTCGACAGGACGCCGCCGAGGAAGCCCTCCCAGGTCTTGTTGGGGCTGACCGCGGGGATGATCTTGTGGCGGCCGAGGGTCTTGCCCCAGACGTACTGGAGGACGTCGGACAGCTCGACCGTGAAGACCAGGAACAGCAGCAGGCTGCGGCCGCTGGCCTGCTCGCCGACCGCGGGCAGGGTGACCAGGAAGGCGAGGTGGGAGAGGCCGAAGACGAACGCCATCAGCCCCCAGTGGATCTGGGCCGCGGAGGCGAGGAAGCCGGAGGTCTCGCGGGCCAGCACGAGCTCGAGCGGCAACGCCAGGAACATGTAGACCGGGATGAAGAGCACGAACATGCCGTACCACTGGTCGGCGACCCAGTAGTACTGCACCGGCACGGCCAGGAAGGTCAGCACCAGGGCGCGGTGGTCGGCCGGCCGGGTCTTGAGCAGGGTCAGGTACTCCTTCAGCGCCCAGAAGCTCAAGCAGGCGAAGAAGACGATCGACACCAGCTTCGACACCGCCACGGCGGCGAAGAACACCGCCGCCATGACCCACCACGAGCGGACCCGGTGGGCGAGCTCGCCCCAGTCGGTCGACGGCCTCGCCCGGCGGAGGAGGGCGACGACCAGGGTCGACAGGACCAGCAGGCCGAGGATGAGGAGGGCCATGGTCCACACCGGGCCGATCTGGCCGAGGCGGTCGCGCAGGGCGTCAGGCATGGCTGGCTCCTCCTCCGGCGGCGGCAGCGCGCAGCGCGCGCAGGCCGGCGCGGAGACGGTTGCAGGTGGTCCAGGCGGTGAGGGCGGCGGCGGCGGCGAAGACCCACGGCCAGCCGGCCAGGGCATCGGGCCAGCAGGCGGTGAGAGTGGCCATGGCTCCGGTCAGGGCGGCGCGGTCGCTCTTGCCCATCGGCCCGTCGTAGCGCCGGCCGCCGCCGAGGGCCTGGCTCGTCACGCCGGCCATCTCGGTCACGACGGCGCCGAGGGCGAAGGCCACCAGCGGCCAGGTGGCGAGCGGGGCGAAGCGCGCCAGCGGCAGGTAGAGGGCGACGTCGGAGACGACGTCGCCGAGCTCGTTGAGCACCGCGCCGAGCGGGGTGGCCATTCCCAGCTCGCGCGCCATCATGCCGTCGACGGCGTTCAGGGCCATGCGCAGGAACAGCCACACCGGCACCGCCAGCAGTGCCCAGCGCAGCGGCCAGACCGCCAGGGCGACGCCCACCGCGACCGAGCCGACGATGGCCGCGGCGGTGACGGCGTTGGGGGTGACCCCGGACGAGGCCAGACGCCGCATGAGGGGCCTGAGCAGGGCCTGGAAGCGGGGCTTGAGGTCGTAGACCGAGGCCATGCGCCACGGTACCACGGGCGAGCCCGTCCCCGTCGTCACCACCCGTGTCCCGAGGCGTCCTCCTGGACGTGGACGTGAGGAGCGGCAGCTTTCAGCGATCAGCGATCAGCTCCCCCGCCCGCCCGGCGTGACAGGCGGCAGTGCCCGTCGTTCTCGCCTGGACCTGGACCTGGACCTGGACCTGGACCTGGACCTGGACCCGGACCTGGACCCGGACCCCTTCCGCCCTCCGCCTACGGCAGCGTCGCCGCGGCGATGGTGCTCGCCAGGTCGGCGGCGTCGAGGCCGTCGCCCTCGGCGCAGTCGGGGTTGCCGGCCGCCGGCTGGCCGTAGAGGTGGGCGACCGCCGCCGCCAGGTCCTCGGTGGTCACGTCGCCGTCGCCGTCGGCGTCGCACGGCTCGGCCGAGGTCACCGTCACCGTCAGGGAGGAGCTGTTGTTGGCGTCGTCGAGGTCGCACTCGTCGAGCTCGACGGTGACGCTGTTGGTCTCCTCGCCGACGGCGATGGGGGTGACGGCGATGACCACGGTGGCGGAGGCCGTGCCGGCCACCACGCCGACGATGCACTCGACGTCGCCGCCGAGCTGGTTGCAGCCGGGCGACGACGAGCCGGGCACGAAGACCAGCGTGGACGGGAGGACGTCGTGGACTCGGACCAGGGTGGCGGGCACCGGCCGCGAGTTGGTCACCGTGACGGTGAAGGCGAGCTCGTGGTCGACCGTGACCGGGTTCTTGTCGGCGGTCATGGTCACCGCCAGCTCCGGGCCGACGCAGAGCGTGTGGACCACGCCCTGGGTGGCGCCGGCCGTGAAGTCCCACGCCAGGCCGTGGTCCAGCACCGGCTCGGTGACGGTGGCAAAGGCACCGCTGTGGGAGCCCCAGCTGAGGACCGCGAACTCGTCGCCGACCGCGGGGTGGAAGGGGTCGAGCTGCACCACCTCGAGGGTGCCGGCGAGCTCGAGCGAGCCGTCGACCTCGAGCCAGTCGTGCTCGTCCCCGGGCAGGTTGCCGCCGATCTCGACCTCGATGCGGGCGGAGCCGGTCTGGGCGAGGTCGCCGACCACCGTCAGGTGGCCGGGCGAGCTCCCCGGCGCGAGCAGGCCGGCGTTGGTCAGCGGGGTGAAGGGGGCGTCGAGGGTGCCGCGGCCGCGGATCTCGCCGGTCGTGTCGTTGGTGAACGAGCCGCCGTGGGCGCGGAGGGTCCGGCCGAGGCCGATGTCGACCAGGCCGAGGTTGGTGAAGCTCGAGGTGCGCTCCCCCTTGAGCGACAGGTCCAGGTGCAGGTCGCCGCCGAGCAGGTCGACGGAGCCGCTCGAGACGTGGGCCGCGTTGCTCCGGCCGACGTTGAGCTGGCCGGACAGGACCCGGACCGTGCCCCGGTTGTCGAGGGCGCAGGCCAGGGTGCGGGAGCCGTCGTCCGTCGAGCGCGAGCGCAGGGTGGCGGTCGCGAGGTTGACGAAGGCGCCGCCGTCGCAGGCCAGGGTTGCGGCCTGCGCCGCGGCGCTGTCGGTGTCGTCGAGCTCGATGGTGCCGGCGTTGCTCATGCCCGAGGCGAGGGACAGCACCGCGCCGCCGTGAGCCGCGGTGCCCTCGACCGCCAGGGTCGCCCCGGCCGCGTTGCCGAGCTCGCCGTAGACCGCGTTCGTGCCCCAGGCGTGGGCCGAGCCGTTGTTGACCACGCTGGCGCCAGCCTCGACCGTGCAGCCGACCAGGAACAGGGTGGTGGCGTCGTTGACCAGGGTGCCGACCGCCGGCATGCCGAGGGCGGCGACGGTGGTCCCGACCAGCTCGAGGTCGCCGGTGCCGGTGACCGTCCCCTCGGCCGGGTAGAAGGTGCCGCCCTGGAGGTGGACCACGCTGCCCTGCTTGAGGACGCCGATGCGGACGTTGCCCTGGTTGGTGAAGCTGCCGGGGGCCTTGGCGCCCTTGACCGCGTCGAGGTCGACCCAGATGGTCCCGCCCTCGGCGCGGACCTCGCCCGAGTTGAGGTGGTCGGCGTCGGCCGCCGCCAGGGTCAGGGTGGTGGCGACGGCGCGCACGGTGCCCTGGTTGTCGAGCTCGGCCTCGACGCCGCGGTAGCCGCCGCCGCCCTGCAGGGCGACGATCTCGCCGCCGACCTCGTTGGTCAGGGTGGCGCCGGCGGGCAGGACCACGGTCGCCGCCCACTCCTCGGTGTCGGCGTTGTCGAGCTCGAGGACGCCGCCGTTCGAGGCGCTGGCGGCGAAGGCGAGGAAGGCGTTGCCGCGGTCGGCGGTGCCCTGCACCGCCACGGTCCCGGTGGCGGCGTTGGTCAGGCTGCCGAGGACCGTGGTCGTGCCCCAGACCAGGGTCTCGGCGGCGTTGGCCACGGTCGCGCCCTGGGCCACGACGACGTCGGCGAGCACCAGGGTGTAGCCGCCGTTGGCGAGGGTGACCGGGTCGAGCAGCGGGCTGACCGTGGTGGCGTCCAGGATCAGGGTGCCGGTGCCGGTGACGGTGCCGGTCGAGGGGTAGAAGGTGCCGCCGCGCACGACCACGGTGCGGGGTGCCTTGAGGATGCCGATGCGCACGTTACCCTGGTTGGTGAAGCTGCCGGGCGCCTTGGTGCCGGACAGGTCGAGGACCAGCTCGGCGCCGCCCGACGAGATCGTGCCGCCGGGGTGGTTGAGGTGGTCGCCGGCGCCGGTCGAGGCGATGGCCAGGGGCAGGGTCTCGGCCTCGACCAGGCCGTAGTTCTCGACCCGGGCGTCGACCGTCGCCATGGGGCCGTCGACGCCGGCCCTCCTGCCGGTGCCGAAGGTGCGGATGACCCCGCCGACCTGGTTGACCAGGGTGCCGTCGACCGTCAGCGAGCGGCTCTCGACCGAGGTGAAGCGGACCTCGCAGCAGTTGACGAAGGTGTCGTCCATGATCTGGAGCTGCGCCGAGCCGGCGGCGTTGTCGCCGGTGGTCATCAGACAGCCGGGCTGGGTGATGGGCGCCTCGGACAGGGTGGCCATGTTGGTCCAGACCAGGGTGCCGGCCAGGGTGAGGGGGACGTCGATGGTGCCGCCGGAGAGGTCGGCCGTGCCGTCGACGGTCAGGGTCCCGTCCTGGTTCGTGGTCAGCAGGGTGCTGTAGAGCTTCAGCTCGCCCTTGGGCCCGATGGTGCCCTCGCCGTCGAGGGTGAAGGGCATCGGCCCCAGGGTGAGGGTCGCGACGCCGAGGAGACCGCCGTCGACCAGCAGGCCGCCGACGGTGACCGCGGAGGTCGCGGTGACGGTGTAGCCCCCGACCGGGGCGGGCGCGTCGACGCAGACGTAGTCGGTGGCGAGGGGGGGAGTCCCGGCGAGCCAGTTCGAGCCCTGGTCCCAGTCCCCGCCCTCGGTGTTGACCCAGCAGGCGTCGCACTCGGGCCCGCAGGCCGCCCGGAGAGAAGCGGGCGCGAGCAGGACGAGCGCCAGGACGACGACGGCGGTCGCGCGCGCAGCCAGGAACATGATCCTACCCCCAGACCCCCACCCGCTCCCGCGCAGCGTGGTCTCACCTCAACGATACGTCGCGGCGGTCCGGTCGGCAACGGGGGCGCGTGGTCGGGTGTGGCGCCCGTCACCCGCCGAGCAGGGTCGCGGCGTGGTCGGCGATCAGGATCCAGCCCCGCGCCTGCGCCTCCTGGCGGAGCTGCTCCAGCTCCCGCCGGCCCGCGGCCCCCTGGCCGGCCCGGAGGCGGACCTCGGCGGTGGCCAGGCGGAGCTCGAGGACCAGGCCCGGGACGCCGCTGTCCGCGACCTCGCCGGCCAGCCGCTCGAGCTCGCGCAGCGCCTCCTCCGGCCGGCCCGAGGCGGCCGTGACCCGGGCCGAGGTGATGCGGATCGAGGCGCGGGTGGAGAGGTCCGTGACCTGCGGCGCGAGCACCTCGGCGCGGGCCATGGCGTTCGCGGCCAGGTCGGCCCAGCCGAGGCGCAGGCGGGCGTCGGCGAGCTGGTAGAGGGCGGCGACCTCGGCCTCGGCCATGCCCAGCTCGTGGAAGCCGGTGGCCAGCTGCTCGAGCTCGGCCGCGACCTCGGCGCAGGGCCGCTGCCCGCGCGCCGCCTCCTCCAGGGCGACCGTGGCCAGGAGGTAGCGGGCGTAGAGCGCCCGCCCCTTCTCGCCCGCCTCGGTGCGCAAGGTCACCGCCTCCTCGAGCCGCTCCCGCGCCGCCTTGAGGTCAGCCTGGTAGCGGAGGACCTCGGCCAGGCCGGTCAGGGTCGAGGCGACGTCGCTGCGGCTCGCCAGCTGGCGGTAGACGCCCAGCGCCTCCTCGTAGCTCGACCGGGCCGCGGCCAGGTCCCCCCGGGCGTACAGGGTGCCGGCGATGTTCTCCAGCGCCGCCGCCTCGTCGTTGCGGTCCCCCAGCTGGCGCCGCAAGGCCAGGACCTCCTGCAGCTGGTCCACGGCGCCGACCAGGTCGCCCTGGCGCTTGAGGAGCAGGGCGAGGTTGTTGCGGGCGTCGGCCTCGCCGGCCTGGTTGCCGATCTCGCGGTGGATGGCCAGGGCCTGGTCGAAGTAGGCGCGGGCTCCGGCGACGTCGCCGCGGGCCAGGCAGACGCCGCCGAGGGCGTTGACGGTCATGGCCTCGCCGCGGCGGTCGCCGATCGCCCGCCGGTCGGTCAGCGCTTCCTCGAAGCGCCGCTCGGCGTCGTCGAGGTCGCCCTGGTAGTAGGCGACCACCGCCCGGGCGTGGCGCGCCCTGGCCACCCCGGCCGGGTTGCGGGTCCGCTCCATGATCGCCAGCGCCTGCTCGCAGGCCCCGGCCGCGGCCGCGGTGTCGCCGAGCCGGATCAGCGCCCCGGCCTGGTTGAGGCGGGCCTCGGCCACCAGCAGCCGGGCGCCGCGCT
>CAYTJW010000177.1:0-8707 GCA_964438135.1 uncultured Thermoanaerobaculia bacterium | reverse complement strand
CGAGCTCGGCGCCGGCCCCGGGTGACTCGCGCGGGCACGCCGGGCCCGAGCCCGGCCGGGGTCTCAGTACACCTCCGCCGCCACCCCCTCGGAACGGAGCATGGCCGCCACGGCGCCGAGCTCGCGCGGGGCCAGGGGCTCGAGCGCCTCGCTGGCGTGAGGCCGCGACAGGCTGTAGAGCTGCACCCGCGCCGGGCGCAGGGCGACGACGCGTTCGAGCCAGGCCTTGAGCGCGGGGGCGGTGAAGTTGCCCTCCTCGCCGCCCGCGAGCAGGCACTGCACGGTCAGGTCCGGCAGCTCGGCGAGGCCGGCCAGGATCGCCTCCAGCGTCAACCCGGGCGCGGGCCGGTTGTAGGCCTGGAGCATGGTCTCGGAGCCCACGTCGAGCTTCATGATCCGGGCGTCGAGGCGGGCCAGGGCGCGGCGGACCTCGGGCCGGCCGAGCTCGGTCGAGCTCGACAGGACCGCGGTGCGCGCGTCGGGGCAGACCCGGGCGCGCAGCTCGAGCAGGGCGTCGACCACGGCCGGGAAGTCCGGGTGCAGGGTCGGCTCGCCGTTGCCGGACAGGGTCAGCCAGGCCGGGGGCTCGGGCAGGTGGCGGAGGGCGACCTCGACCGCGGCCACCACCTGCTCCACCGTCGGCAGCTCGCGCTCGAGGCCGGCGGGCGACGAGCTCGCGGTGTGCCCGTACTGGCAGTAGACGCAGTCGAAGCGGCACAGCTTCTGCCGCGGCGGCAGCAGGTTGACGCCGAGCGAGCGCCCCAGCCGCCGCGAGCGCACCGGGCCATAGGTGATGCCGCGCTTGAGCTCGAGGGTCACGCCCCACCTCCGCTCACCGTGTCGGCGATGGCCCGGCCCAGGCGGGCCACGCCCTCCTCGACGGTCGCCTCGTCCAGGGTCGAGATCGAGAGCCGGAACGCCACCTCCGCGGTCGGGCCCGGGAAGAACGCGCCGCCCGGGGACACCGCCACGCGACGGGCGGCGCAACGCTCGAGGAACCGCGCCTGGTCCACCCCAGGGGGCCGGAACCGGACCCAGACCAGGTAGCCGCCGGCGGGCTCGGTCCAGCTCACCGCGTCGGCCGGCAGGTGCCGCCGGAGGGCGCTCTGGGCCGCCTCCATGCGGCGGCGGAAGACCTTGTGCATGCGGCGGACGTGGGCCTCGTAGTGCCCCTCGCGGCAGAACCGGGCCAGGGCTGCGTGCAGGACCCCCGACGACGACAGGTCGACGAAGCGCTTGATGGCGACCAGGCGGCGGATGCAGCTCGAGTCGGCGATCACCCAGCCGGTGCGGACGCCCGGGAAGAGGACCTTGGAGAAGGTCCCGAGGTAGACCACCACCTGGGCGGAGTCCATCGACTTGATGGGCAGGGTGACGCCGCCCAGGTACTTCATCTCCTCCTCGAAGCCGTCCTCCACCAGCGGCAGGCGGTGGCGGGTGCAGACCTCGAGCAGCGCCTCGCGGTGCGCCTGGCTGGTCGTCACCCCGGTCGGGTTGTGGAAGTTGGGGATGGTGTAGAGCAGCGCCGGCCGCTCCCGCGCCAGCAGCCGCTCGAGGTGGTCGAGGTCGAGCCCGTCCGAGCGCATCGGCACGCCGAGCATCTCCAGGCCGTGACCGTGCACGAGCGGGATGACGGCCGAGTAGGTGGGCGCCTCGAGGGCCACCGGCGCTCCGGCCGGCGCCAGCAGGCGGAGCACCAGGTCGATCGCCTGCTGCGAGCCGTTGGTGAGCAGCACGTGCTCCGGGCCGACGTCCATGCCGTGGGTGCGGGCCCGCTCGGCCACCACCCGGCGCAGCTCGGGCTCGCCCTGGCGGTCGCCGTAGCGGAGCAGGCGGCCGCCGTCCGCGCGCAGGACCCGGTCGAGGCAGCGCCGGAACGCGTCGAGCGGGAAGAGGCGCGGGTCCATGTCGAGCTGGCTCAGGCTGATGACGTCGGGACTGCCGGGCTCGGACGGGTAGGAGAGGGCGCTCTCGTAGAGCCGCGCCGCGGCCGGCGCGCTGGCCCGCCCCCAGTCGACCACGCCCCGGCCGGCGCGGTCCGCCGGCCCCGCCAGCCGCGAGCGCGCCCGCACCCGCGTCGCCGAGCCCGGCCGGCCGTCGACGTAGCCCAGCGCCCACAGCTCCTGGTAGGCCTGGCAGACCGTGCTGCGGTTGACGCCCAGGCGCCCGGCCAGGGCCCGGGTCGAGGGCAGGGCGGCGCCCACGGCCAGGGTGCCGTCGTCGACCAGCCGCCGCACCCCGTCGGCGATCTGGCGGTGGATGGCGGTCCCGGAGCCGCGGTCGACGATGGGCAGGATCATGGTCCCCTCCTCCGCGGGTGGCACGCTCCGCGCGCCCCCGAGGATCAGGATGGGTCTCATCCGGTCGGTCCGCAACAGCCAGTTCGACCCGACTCCGACCCATCCACTTCCACCCGCCCTGGACCTGGAGCTCGACGTCGTCGTGGTCGTGGTCGTGGACGACCCGGGGCCGGGGTGCCCGCCGGCTACGCCTCGGCCCGCTGCGGCTCCTCGGGTGCCCGCCGCTCGACCCGGACCCGCAGCACCCGCATCCCCTCGACGCTCTCGACGCGCAGCCGGTAGCCCGGGCGCTCGAGCTCGTCGCCGGGCCCGGGGAAGCCCTCGAGCTGCTGCGTGATCCAGCCGCCGGTGGTGGCCACGGCGTCGTCCTCGAGGTCCTCGCCGACCAGCTCGGACAGCTCGTGCAGGGGCAGGCTGCCGTCGACCTCCCAGGTCCGGTCGTCGACCCTGACCACGCGCGGCTTCTCCTGGTCGAACTCGTCCTGGATCTGGCCCACCAGCTCCTCGAGGATGTTCTCGAGCGTGACCATGCCCATGGTGCCGCCGTACTCGTCGACCACCAGCGCCAGGTGCACGCGCCGCTCGAGCATCAGCTCCAACACCTTCTCGAGCCGCGCCGTGGGCGGGACGCAGACCAGCGCCCGCGCCACCGGCAGCAGGTCGGCGGCGGTCGAGGCGCGCTGCCGCATGGCGTAGAGGTCCTTGATGTGGACCACGCCGACGGTGTGGTCGAGGTCGTCGCCCTCGCAGATCGGGAAGCGGGAGTAGCGGGTCTTCTCCGCCACCTCGAGGCAGTCGGCGATGCTGTCGGAGGTGGAGAACGCGTCGATCTCCAGGCGCGGCCGCATCACGTCCCGCGCCACCCTGAGCCTGAGGTCGAGGGCGTTCAGCGCGATGTCCCGGCCGAGGGCGGTCGCCCCCGCCCGTTCCTGGGCGGCGGCCACCACCAGCCGCAGCTCGTCCTCGGAGTGGGGGTGCTCCCCCTCGCCCGAAGCGTCGATGCCGACCAGCCGCACCAGCCCCACCGAGACCCGGTTCAGGGCCCAGATGAACGGCCACGAGGCGAGGTGGAACCAGCGTAGCGGCCGCGCCACCGCCAGCGACACCGGCAGTGCCTTCTGGATCGCCAGCCACTTCGGCGCCTGCTCGCCGGCCGAGATGTGGAGGAAGGTCAGGACCGAGAAGCCGACCACGACCGCGGCCGTCTCCCGCAGGCCCTCGGACGCCACCCCCAGTCCGTCCAACGCCGGCCGCAGCAGGGCCTCGAAGAACGGCTCGCCGATCCACCCCAGGCCGAGGCTCGCCAGGGTGATGCCGAGCTGGCAGGCGCTCAGGGACGCGTCGAGGTTGCGGATCACCCGCCGCGTCACCCTCGCCCCGCGGTGCCCGCCCGCGACCAGGGGCTCGAGCTGCGTGTCGCGCACCTTGACCAGCGCGAACTCGGCGGCGACGAAGAAGCCGTTCAGGGCCACCAGGCCGACGACCAGCGCGGCGCTGCGGAGCGGCAGGTCGACGGGCGCCATGGGGGGCCGATTGTACCCCGGCGCCGTCTCAGGACACGAACAGCTTGTCGCTGGCGAAGCTCGGGTCGCAGGTCAGGTTGACGCCGAGGCGGCGCAGGCCGCGCTCGTCGCCGGGGTTGGGCAGGTGGGTCAGGTGCAGCTCGCAGCCCTTGAGCCGCGGCAGCTGCAGCATGGCGTGGTGGGCGGTGGGGTTGGTGGTGGAGCTGATCGAGAGGGCGATGAGAGTCTCCTCGAGGTTGAGGCTGATCGAGTCCCGGCCGAGGATCTCCCGCCGCAGCGTGCCGATGGACGAGATGACGGTCGGGCTGATCAGGTCGAGGTGGTCGGGGATCCCCGCCAGCCGCTTGACGGCGTTCAGCACCAGCGCGGCGGCGGCGTGCAGCAGCGGCGAGTTGCGGCCGGTGACGACGGACCCGTCGGCGAGCTCGACCGCGGCGCCCGAGAACACGCCGCGGTGGCCCTTGTCGGCCTTGCGCTCGGCCGCGGCGGCCGCCTCCCGGGCGGGCGCCACGACGACGCGGTCCCCGGGCTCGAGGTCGAGCTCCTCGAGCAGGGTCTCGACCCGGCGCACGGCGTCGGCGTCGGCCTGGCCGAGCGCCTCGTCGCAGGCGTAGCGGAAGAAGCGGCGCACGACCTCCTGCTTGCCGGCCCACTGCGCCGCCTCGTCGTCGACGATGGCGAAGCCGGCCCGGTTGACGCCCATGTCGGTCGGCGACCGGTACATCGACTCGCCGGTGATCCGCTCCAGCATCCGCTTCAGGAGGGGGAAGGCCTCCACGTCGCGGTTGTAGTTCACCGCCCTGAGGTCGTAGGCCTCGAGGTGGTAGGGGTCGATCATGTTGACGTCGCGCAGCTCGGCGGTGGCCGCCTCGTAGGCGACGTTGACCGGGTGGCGCAAGGGCAGGTTCCAGACCGGGAAGGTCTCGAACTTGGCGTAGCCGGCACGGACGCCGCGGTGGTGCTCGTGGTAGACCTGGGACAGGCAGGTGGCCATCTTGCCGCTGTTGGGGCCGGGCGCGTTGACTACCACCAGCGGCGCCTGGGTCTCGACCAGCGGGTTGCGACCGAAGCCGTCGTCGCTCACCACTCGGGCGAGGTCGGTCGGGTAGCCGGGGATGGCGCGGTGCGTGACGACCGTGACCCCGCGCCGCTCGAGCTTGCCGCGGAACGCGTCGACGGTCGGCTGGCCGTCGCAGCGGGTGACCACCACCGCCCGCACCGTGAGGCCGCGCTCGCGCAGGTCGTCGATCAGCTTGAAGGTGTCGGCGTCGTAGGTGATGCCGAAGTCGGCCCGCACCTTGCGCCGGTCGAGGTCGCCGGCGTAGACGCAGAGGATGATCTCGGTCGAGCCCGCGAGCTGCTCGAGCAGTCGCATCTTGACGTTGGGGTCGAAGCCGGGCAGGACGCGCGCGGCATGGTAGTCGAACAGCAGCTTGCCGCCGAGCTCGAGGTAGAGCTTGCCGCCGACCTGGCGGATGCGGTCGAGGATGGCCGCGCTCTGCTCGGCCAGGTAGCGCTCGTTGTCGAAGGCGACCCGCCCCCGGCAGTGGCTCGACATGGTCCCCTTCCCCCCCGCGGCGGGAGGATAGCAGGGCCGGGGCAGGGCGGAGAGGCGGCCGCTCCCCCGGCGCGCTACAATTCGTCGGTGCCGCAGCCAGGTCGCGGCGAGTCTGCCCGTCCCGGAGGTCACCATGGTCGCTTCGCCAGCCCTCGACTCAACCCTCGCCGAGCTCCGCTCCCTCGGGGTCGGCCGCATGGCCCCCGACTTCCTCCTCACCTGGGAGAAGTCGCGCGAGGAGATCCTCGCCACCGCCCTCGCCGCCCGGGCGCTGGCCGAGCTGCACCGGCTGGGGGCGAGCCTGCGGGCGTTCGACTCCGGGCTGGCGATCGCCATCTTCCGCGACAAGTCGACCCGCACCCGGTTCAGCTTCTGCTCCGCCGCCAACGCCCTCGGCCTGGCGGTGGCCGACCTGGACGAGGAGAAGTCGCAGATCGCCCACGGCGAGACGGTGCGCGAGACGGCCAACATGATCTCGTTCCTGACCGAGGTCATCGGCATCCGCGACGACATGTTCCTGGGCGAGGGCAACGCCTACATGCGCGAGGTCGCGGCGGCAGTGCAGGAGGGCTTCGACACCGGCGTCCTGCACCAGCGGCCGGCCATGGTCAACCTGCAGTGCGACGTCGACCACCCGACCCAGAGCATGGCCGACCTGCTGGCGCTGGCGGCCCACTTCGGCTCGTTCGAGGCCCTGCGCGGCAAGCGCCTGGCCATGACCTGGGCCTACAGCCCGAGCTACGGCAAGCCGCTGTCGGTGCCGCAGGGGATCATCGGCCTGATGACCCGTTTCGGCATGGACGTGGTCCTCGCCCACCCCCCGGGCTACGACCTGATCCCGGAGGTGATGGACGTGGCGCGGGCCAACGCCGAGGCCGCCGGCGGCCGCTTCAGCGTCGCCACCGACATGCGGCAGGCGTTCCGCGACGCCGACGTGGTCTACCCCAAGTCGTGGGCGCCGTACCAGGTCATGCAGCGCCGCACCGGCCTCCTCCACGCGGGCGACCGCGACGGCCTCAAGGCGCTGGAGAAGGAGTGCCTGGCCAACAACGCCCGCCACCGCGACTGGGAGTGCACCGAGGACCTGATGCGAGCGACCCGCGGCGGCCAGGCGCTGTACATGCACTGCCTGCCGGCCGACATCAGCGGCGTCTCCTGCGAGCAGGGCGAGGTCGCCGCGTCGGTGTTCGAGCGCTACCGCCTCGCCACCTACCGCGAGGCCTCCTACAAGCCGTTCGTCATCGCCGCCATGATCCTGCTCGCTCGCCTCGACGACCCGCTCGGCGCCCTCCGGGCGATGGCCGGCCGGTCGCGGCGGGTGCTCGGCTGACGCGCCGAGACCACGTTGGCGGCAACCTCGCGCAGGGAGCTCGCCACCTCCTCGAGCTCAGCCCGCACGACCGCCAGCCTGGGCCCGACCCCGGCCAGGTCCCCGGCCCGGCCGGCGTCCTCCAGCTCCCGGCTGTCGTCGGTCACGACCACCAGCCGCCCGTCCCGCCGCGGGCGGAGCACCGCCACCGCGACGCCACCCCCGCGGAGACGCTACAATCCTGCCGGGCCGCACCACGGCCCGGGAGGCAGGCATGACCTCGCGAGCGCTGGCAGTGACCCTGGTCCCGGTCGTGTTGACCCTCGCCCAGCCCGTCCCCGGCGTGGCCGGGGAACGGCCGCCCAAGGCCCCGAGCCCGGCCGAGGTCGCCGCCGCCCGGCAGCTGACCCTGGCGCCCGGGCACCCCAAGCTCGACCCCCTCCTCAACCAGCTCCACCGCGCCTGGTTCGGCCTCCCCGGCGGCCAGTCGCGGTCGACCCTCCCCGACCTGGTCGCCGCCGACGGCCGGGTCGAGGTGGTGGTGGAGGCGCGCACCGGCCGCGACGGGTCCGCCCGCGCCGCGGTCCTCGCCGGCGGCGGTGAAGTCCACGGCCGCCACGCCCGGCTGCTCTTCGCCCGCGTCCCCCTCGCCCGGCTGCCGTTGGTCGCCGACGACCCGGCCGTGCTGCGGGTGCGGGTGCCCCGCCGCGGCCGACCCGACGTGACCGGCGAAGGGGTCGCCCTGCACGCCGCGGCGGCCATGCACGCGTCCGGCATCACCGGGTCGGGCGCCACCGTGGCGGTGCTCGACTGCGGCGGCTTCTCGGGTTACCAGGCGCTGCTCGGCAGCGAGCTGCCGGCCCAGGTCACGCTCTGGACCGGCGGCTCGAGCGGCGACCCGGTCGGCAGCGGCGTGCACGGCAAGGGCTGCGCCGAGATCGTCCACGACATGGCCCCCGGCGCCGAGATGTTGCTGGCCCACGACGGCAACGAGCAGGACTTCTACGCCGCCGTGGACTGGATCATCACCTCCGGTGCCAACGTCGTGTCCTACTCCTGCGGCTGGATCGGCCCCTACCCGTTCGACGGCAGCGCCGCCCCCCACAACCCGGTCAGCGCCGCGGTCGAGCAGGCGCGGGCCGCCGGCGTGCTGTGGGTCAACTCGGCCGGCAACTACGCCGAGGGGGACACCTACTCTGCCACCTACGTGCAGCTGCCGGGCTACGACTGGCACAGCTTCGACGGCGACTGGGCCGACGGCTTCTTCCTCTGGGCCGGGCAGAGCGCCCACCTGGTGCTGACCTGGAACGACTGGCCCGCCGACCCCCAGACCCAGGGCTCGAGCCAGGACTACAACGCCGACCTGTGGCGCTGGGACGGCGCGGCCTGGGTGGTCGACGCCTCCTCGGCCAACCCCCAGGCCGGTGTGGCGGGGCAGATCCCCTTCGAGGAGATCGACTTCACCTCCCCCGTCGACAGCTGGTACTACGTGACCGTCAGCAAGGCCTCGGCCACCGCCGACCACGACCTCAACCTGCGCAGCTTCGGCCCCGGCTTCCTCCACTCCCAGCCCGAGCGGAGCGTGGCAGTGCCGGCCGAGTCGCCGGCGGCGGTGGCGGTCGGGGCGGTGCACTGGAGCAGCCTGGCGCTCGAGCCCTTCTCGAGCCGCGGCCCGACCCTCGGCCCCGGCGGCACCCTCCTCGGCGGCCAGCGCAAGCCCGACCTGGCCGCCGCCGACGCCGTCTCCACCGTCACCTACGGCCCCAGCGACGGCCAGCCCTGGAGCGGCGGCAGCGGCTTCTTCGGCACCTCGGCGGCCTGCCCCCACGTGGCCGGCGCCGCGGCCCTGGTGCGGTCCGCCCACCCGGCCTTCACCGCCGACCAGATCGAGGCACAGCTGCTGGCGCTGGCGGTCGACATGGGCAGCGCCGGCCCGGACAGCTCCTACGGGTACGGCCGGGTGCTGGTGTCGCCGGCCCTGGTCTTCGCCGACGGCCTCGAGGTCGCCGGCACCTCG
>CAYTJW010000176.1:0-8726 GCA_964438135.1 uncultured Thermoanaerobaculia bacterium | reverse complement strand
GCCCGCCGGCGCGGGGGCGGGTGACGTCGACCACCCCGGGGACGCTCTCCAGCCGCCGCGCGGCCTCGTCCGCGAGGTCGAGGAGCTGGCCGCCGTCCTGGCCGAACAGCCGCACCGAGAAGAAGGTGCTGCTGCCCCCCTCGTCCGCCTCCTCCTGGAACAGGACCCGCACCCCCGGAGTCGGCGGCAGCAGCTCCCGGATCCGGTCGCGCAGGCGGCCGGTCTCGTCGTCGTCGAGGTCGGTGCGGGTGAGGGTGACGGTGGTGCCGGCCTCGTTCTCGGTGTAGAAGCTGTACACCGAGTCGACGAAGAGCTCCTGGGAGTGGGCGAAGAGCACCGCCTCGACCTGGTTGACGACCTTCTCGACCTGCGACTTGTAGCGGAAGTCGTCGAACTCGTAGCTCAGGAACAGGCGGCGGTTCACGACCCCGGAGAAGACCGCGGTCTTGACCCACTTGGTGGCGAGCGGCAGGACCCCGACCACGAGCGCCAGGAGGAGCAGGCCGAAGGTGCGGCCGCGGTGGTCGAGGGTCCAGGCCAGGACCCGGACGTAGCGCTCCTCGAGCCAGGCGATGGCCGGGTTGGGGCGGCCCCCGCCCGAGTGGAGGACGTGGGCCGAGACCAGCGGGATCAGGGTCAGGGACGACACCAGCGAGCAGCCGAGGGCGAAGGTGATGGTGAGGCCGACCTCCTTGAGCCACACCGTCAGCTCGGTGCCGGACCCGACCACCAGGGGCAGGAAGACGATCACCGTCGTGGCGGTGGAGGCGGTCACCGCCATCACCACCTGGCCCGCCCCCTCGAGCGCCGCCCGCCGGCGGTCGCCGGTGGCCTGCAGGCGCCGGTCGACCGCCTCGAGGACGACGATGGCGTTGTCGACCAGCATGCCGACGCCGAGCATCAGCCCCATCATCGACAGGACGTTGAGGCTGCCGCCGGTGAAGTACATGACGCCGCACGCGGCGACGATGGAGAACGGGATCGACAGCGACACCACCAGGGTCGGGCCGAGGCGGAGCAGGAACAGGTACAGGACGACGGTGGCGAGGAGGGCGCCGATCATGCCGGCGGAGCGCAGCCCGTCGATGCCGGAGGTGATGTCCGCGGCCTGGTCCTGCCACACGAACAGGTCGATGCCGGCCAGGAGCGGGTCGCGGTCGATCTCCTCCTCGAGCAGGCGGTGGACCGAGCGCACCACCTCGACGGTGTTGGCGGTCGACTCCTTGTAGACGTCGAGGGCGACCGCGTAGCGACCGTCGAGGTGGCGGCCGAAGGTCAGCGGCGGCTCCTCGTAGCGGATCTCGGCCACGTCGCCGAGGCGCAGCCCGCGGCGGTCGACGACCAGTCGCGACAGCTCGTCGACCGAGTCGAGCGCCCCCAGGGACCGGACGGTGTAGCGGAGCCCCTGCTCGTCGACCTGCCCCAGCACCATGCTCGCCGACGCCCCGGACAGCCGCTCGACCAGGGCGCCCACGTCCACCCCGTGTTGTTTGACCCGGTCGAGCACCAGGTCGACGTAGAGCTCGCGCGGCTCGACTCCGTTCAGGTCGACCCGGGCCACCCCCGGCAGCCGGCGGAGGGGGTTCAAGACCCGTGCCTCGAGCAGCTCGTAGTTCTGGGAGAGGTCGACCCCGGCCGCCGAGATGCGCCCCTGCACGACCGGGATGTCGCTGGTGTTGAACGAGTAGACCAGGACCGGACCGGCCCCGGCGGGGAGCTCGGCCGCGACCAGGTCGAGCTTCTCCGACACCTGCATGCGGGCGACGTCGAGGTCCGTGCCCCAGCCGAACAGGAGCATGACCTCGGCCGAGTCGGCCGCGGCGGTCGAGCGCAGGCGCTTGATCCCGGACAGGGTGGCGAGGGTCTCCTCCACCGGCCGCACCACTTCCCGCTCGACCTGCTGCGGGTGGGAGTTGGGGTAGGGGATCTCGACGAAGATGAACGGCGCGTCGACCTCGGGCAGCCAGGCCAGCGGCAGGCGGGACAGGGCGATGCCGCCGAACAGCAGCACCGTCACCAGGGCCATGGCGGTGGTGATGGGGCGGTCGACGGCGAGGCGGGGGAGGTTCACGGCGACGCCTCGGCGGCGGGGTCGGGCGCGGGGACCGGAGTGGAGCGGGTGACCAGGGAGTAGGCCACCGGGATCACGACCAGGGTCAGGAGGGTGGCGACCACCAGGCCGCCGATGACCGTCACCGCCAGCGGCGCCCGGAGCTCCGCCCCCTCGCCGAGGCCGAGGGCCATGGGCAGCAGGCCGACGACGGTGGTGCCGGTGGTCATCAGGATCGGCCGCAACCGCGCCCGGCCGGCGTCGACGAGGGCGTCGGCGGTCGTCGCGCCGGCCCCGCGTCGCTGGTTGACGGCGTCCACCAGGACGATGGCGTTGTTGACCACGATCCCGGCCAGGATGACGGCGCCGATGATGGCGACGACGCTGACCGACTGCCCGCTGACGGCGAGGCCGGCGACGGCGCCGACGAGGCCGAGCGGCAGGGTGAGGATGATGACGAAGGGGTGGAGGAAGGACTCGAACTGCGACGCCATGACCAGGTAGACCAGGAAGGCGGCGAGGACTGCGGCCAGGGCCAGGGAGCGGAACGAACGCTCGAGCTCCTCCTCCTGGCCGGACAGGGTGGCGGTCACGGTGGCCGGCAGGGCGAGGCCGGCCAGGGCGGCGCGGACGTCGGCCGCCACCGCCCCCATGTCCCGACCGGCCAGGTCGCCGGCCACCACCGCGGCCCGCTTCTGGCCGATGCGGCGGATCTCGGTCGGCCCCTCGGCCACCGTCACCGAGGCCACGGTCTTCAAGAACATCGGCCGGCCGCCGGCGTGGCCCACGATCAGGTCCTGGACGTCCTCCACCCGCGCCCCGCCGTGCTCGAGGGCCCGCACGCGGATGTCGACCTGGCGGTCGCCCTCGAGGAAGCGGGTCGCCACCTGCCCCTGGATCTTGGTCCGCACGGTCTCGGCCACCGCCGCCATCTCCAGGCCGAGGCTCGAGAGCTGGTCGCGGTCGAAGCGGACCTGGACCTCGGGGTTGCCGAGCATGGCCGAGGAGCGGACGTCGGCCAGGCCGGGGATGACGCGCAGGCGCTCCGCCACCGCGGCCGCGGCGGCGTGGAGGTCCTCGAGGCGGTCGCCGAACACCTCCACCTCGACCGGGGTCCGGAAGCTGAAGTAGGTGGCCCGCTCGACCTCGACCCGGGCCCGGTTCGAGGTCTCGAGGCGGGCGCGGAGGCGGGCGATGGTCGCCTCTTCCTCCGCGGCACCAGCCCCCGGCCGCAACCGCACCTGGATCCGGCCGGTGCTCTCCCCCTCGGTGCCGGTGCTCGCCAGGGTGAGGGCGGTGCCGCCGGCGACGGTGGAGAAGGACTCGACCGTGGCGTCGGCGGCGAGGACCTCGGCGGCCGTGGCGAGAAAGCGGTCGGTGACCTCGAGCGGCGTGCCCTCGGGCAGCTCGACGCGGACGGCGAGCTCCCCCTGGGCGAAGGGGGGGATGAGGTCGACCCCCAGCGTCGGCACGAGCGCCAGGCTCCCTGCGAGCAGGAGCACCGCCGCGACGAGGACCGCCGGCCGGTGGTCGAGGGCCGAGCGGAGCAGGCCCGGGTAGGCGGTGAGCAGGCGGACGAGGCCGCGGTCGAAGGCCCGGCCGAGCGGTCCGAGGACCCAGGCCAGGCCCCGACCGAGGGCCGCCAGCGCGGCCCGGGCCCAGGCCGCAGCACGGGCCGGAGCACGGGTCAGGAGCCGCCAGCGCAGCCGGCCGAGCCGGCCCGACGGCGGCTCGGCCGCGACGGCGGCCGGTCCCCCGCCGCCGACGCAGGAGAGCATCGGGATCAGGGTCAGCGACACCGCCAGCGAGGCCAGCAGGGAGAAGCACACCGTCAGCGCCATGTCGCGGAACAGCTGCGCCGCGATCCCCTCGAGGAACACCACCGGCAGGAACACCGCGACCGTGGTCAGGGTCGAGGCGGTGACCGCCCGGCCGACCTCCGCGGCCCCCTCCCGGGCGGCGGTGAAGGGGTCCGCGCCGCTCTCCCGGCGGCTGACGATGGCCTCCAGGACGACGATGGCGTTGTCGACCAGCATGCCGACGCCGAGGGCCAGGCCGCCGAGCGACATGGTGTTGAGGGTGGTGCCGGTGCGGTACATCAGGAAGAAAGTGGCGACGATCGAGATCGGGATCGACAGGCCGATCACCACCGTCGCCCGCAGGTCGCGCAGGAACAGGAGCAGTACCACCATGGCGACCAGCCCGCCGAGGAGGGCGTTGCCGAGCACCTCGTCGATCGAGGCGCGGATGAAGCGGGACTGGTCGACGCCGACCGCGACCTCCACCCCCTCGGGCAGCTCCTTGCGCACCTTCTCCAGCCTGTCCGCGACCGCTCGCGCCACCTGCACCGCGTTGGCGTCCCCCTCACGGTAGACGGCGAGCTCCACCGCCTCGTCGCGGCCGAAGCGGGTGACGACCTCGCGCGGGCGGTGGGTGCGGGCGACCCGGGCCACGTCCCCGACCGCCACCTGGCGCCCGCCGCGGGTGGTCAGGACCGTCGCCCGGATGTCGTCGAGGGAGCGGAACTCGTTGCGCGAGCGCACCAGGTAGCGCGCCTCGGCCTCGTACAGGCTGCCCCCGGCCTGGCTCAGGTTCTCGGCCAGGAGGCGCGAGCCCACCTCGTCGACGCCGAGGCCGAGCAGGGCGAGGCGGTCCTCGTCGACCCGGACCTCGATCTCCTCCTCGAAGCCGCCGTGGACCTTGACCGCGGCCACGCCGTCGACCGGCTCGAGCTCCCTCTTGACCAGCTCGTCGGCCAGGTAGCGGAGCTGGAAGAGGTCGACCGGGCCCCGCAGGTAGAGCCGCATCACCGGGTCGTTGTTGGGGTCGAAACGGAGCAGCACCGGCTTCGAGGCCTCGCGCGGCAGGTCGAGGAGGTCGAGCTTCTGGCGCACGTCGAGGGCGGCGAAGTCCATCTCCCGGCCCCAGCCGAGCTCGACGGTGACCTGGGACAGGCCGGGGCGGGACACCGAGGTCAGCCGCTGCACCCCGGCCACCACCCCCACCACCTCCTCCACCGGCCGGGTGACGAGGGTCTCGACCTCGGTCGGCGCGGCCCCCGGCAGGCGGGTCTCCACCGTCAGCGACGGGTAGGAGAGCTCGGGCATCAGGTTGAGGGGCAGGCGGGTGAAGGCCACCGCCCCGAACAGCAGCAGCGCCACGGCGCCCATGGAGACGGTGACGCGCCGGGTGAGGGAGAAGTCGACGATGCGCATGGGGTCTCCGGAGAGAGCTGGCAGCGGTCAGCTCTCAGCTGTCAGCTCCCCCGCCCGCCCGAGTCGCGATCGGGTGGGGATCGGGCCTCACAGGACCTTGATCGTGGCGCCGGACCTGAGTCCGCCCTGGCCGGCGACGACCACCCGCTCGCCGACCTCGACCCCGGACACGACCTCGACCCGACCGTTCTCCTCCAGACCCAGGGAGACCTCGCGCTTGACCGCGGTGCCCCCCTGGGCGACGAACACGTGGGTCGCGCCGAGCTCGCGCAGCACGGCCTCGCGCGGCAGCAGCGCCGCCGCCTCGCGCCGCTCGCGGACGATGGCGACCGACACGAAGGCGCCCGGGCGGACCGCGGCCGGCGGGTCGACCGCCTCGACCGTCACCTTGACCGTGCCGGTCTGGGTGTCGACCACCGGGCTGATCTGGCGGATGCGGCCGGCGAAGCGCAGGGTCTCATCGGCGGCCAGCGCCAGGCGGACTTCGCGGCCCTCCTCGAGCCGGAGGACGTCCCTCTCGGGCAGGTAGACGCGCGCCACCAGCGGGTCGAAGTCGGCGAGGACGAACAGCGGGTCGCCGGGGCGGATGTGCTGGCCGGGGTGGACCAGGCGCTCCGTGACCCGGCCGGCGAACGGGGCCCGGACCTGGGTCCTGCCCAGCTTCCACTCGGCCTCGGCGACCTCCTGGCGGGCGACCTCGTGCTCCAGGGAGAGCCGGTCGTACGCCTCGGCGCTGATCAGGCCCTGGGCCCGGGTCTGCTCGGCCCGCTCGAAGGCACGGCTGGCGTTCGAGGCCCGGAGCCGGGCCGTGTTGGCGGCGATGGCGGCCTCGTCGCGGTTGACGGCCGCCAGCAGCTGACCGGCGGCGACCGCGTCGCCCTCCTCGACCCGCACCTCGGCCACCCGGCCCTCGGTCTCGGCCAGGACCCGGACCTCGTCCTCCGGCACCAGGTTGGCGGTGGTCGAGATGTAGCCCGCCACCGGCCCGGTGGCGACGGCGACGACCTCGACCGGCACCGGGTCCCTGGCCGGGCCGTCGGACCCGGGGTGGGTCTGGGAAGCCTCCACGCGGGACAGGTTGAGGACCGCGGCGACGCCGCCCACCAGCGCCACGGCCAACGCCGCGATCAGCCCGATGCGCCGCCAGGATCGCTTCTGCCGGTCGGTCATGCTCGCTCCCCCCGTCACGAGGACGGTCCCTCTCTTGATACGTCCCGCGCCCGAGAACGTTAACGGTGCGGCAGGCCGCGGGGTTCCCGGCCCGCCGGGGCGCCCGCGGCGGGTGCGCGGGTCGCCCTTCAGGGCGACGCCGCCGACCAGGCGCCGGTCGAGCCGCTCTCGAAGCCGTCGGCGAAGAGCACGCCCGGGTAGGCGAGGCAGGGGCCGAGCTCGGAGGTGCTGCCGCTGCCTTCGACCGCCAGGGCGGTGAGGGACCAGCCGGGGCTGACGGTGACCGTGGTGCTGGCGGTGCCGTTGCCGTCGGCGCCGGTGCTGACCTGGAGCTCGGCCAGGAAGGCCAGCGCCTCGCCGTGGCCGGACGGGTCGCAGACCGGGCTCTGGTACAGCTCGACGTCGTAGGTCTTGTAGGCGATGCTGGCGAGGCTCACGGTGACCAGGCCGCTGCCGGGGTCGTGGGCGGTGACGAGCGGGAAGTTCTGCAGGCCGTTCGGCCCGGGGTCACCGTCGCCGGGGTCGTTGGGCGTCACGTCGTCGTTGCCGAGGTCGATGCCGAGACCGCCGTTGGAGTGGATGGAGTTGCGCTGGATCGCCACCTGGGAGCTGGCGTCGGCGGCCAGCACCACGCCGTGCATGCCGTTGTGGGCGATCACGTTGGCCGCGCCGGTCGCCTCGCCGCCGATGGCGACGCTGCCGCTGCCGGTGCCGAGGTACACCCCCCAGGCGGTGTTGCCGAGCGGCGAGACGCCGTCGGCGCCGACGCCGATGCGGTTGCCGAGGATCGCGCTCGCCTCGCACTGGCTCAGGTAGACGCCGTGCCCGCTGTTGCCGGCGATGAGGTTGCCGGCGCCGGCGTCGGTCCCGCCGATGGTGACGTGGGAGGCGCCGCCGACGACCGAAACGCCGCCGGCGCCGTTGGCCAGGGCCACGGTGCCGGTGGCGTCGGTCCCGAGCCGGTTGCCCTGGACGAGGTTGGAGGTCGTCTGGTCGCCCAGGATCACCACCCCGACGGCGGAGTTGGCGGAGACGAGATTGCCGACGCTGAGCGCGGTCCCGCCGACCGTGTTGTCGGCGGTGGTGCCCGACTCGCAGCGGAGCTCGACGCCCTCGTACTGGCCCGGGATCGCCACCGTGCCGGAGGCGTCGGGGCCGATGACGTTGGCCTGGACCAGGTTCTCGGTGGCGTCGACGACCTCGATGCCGACCAGGGCGTTGCCCGACACCAGGTTGCCGAGGGTGGGGGTGGCGCCGCCGACGGTGTTGAGGTCGGAGCTGACGACGATGCCGAAGTTGGTGTTGGGGACCGCCGCGGTGCCGGCGGCGTTCGTGCCGACGCGGTTGCGGAGCACGAGGTTGCCCTCGGCGGAGAGGAAGATGCCGTTGAAGTTGCCCGACACCAGGTTGCCGGCGCCGGCGGTGGTTCCGCCGACCTGGGCGCCGCCGGAGAGCATGATGCCGGTGCTGTCCGGCTCCGACAGGCTGGCGGTGCCGGCGACGTTGGTGCCGACGTGGTTGCCCATGACCAGGGAGCTGCTGCCGTCCGGCCAGACGTTCACGTTGCGCCAGCTGGCGGCGACCACGTTGCGGGCGGCGGCGGTGGTGCCGCCGACGGTGTTCGGGCCGCTCAGGAGCCAGATGCCGGACTCGCTCGTGCCGACCGCCGACGCGCCGTCGCTCGCGACGTTGACCCAGGTCCCCTCGACGGTGTTGCCGCCGGCGGTCACGAGCCTGACCCCGGTGTTGAAGCCCTGCACGATCATCCCCCGCAGGGTCGTGCTGCCGCCGCTCACGCCCTGGCCGGAGCAGCCGACGCCGCAGGTGGCGCCGGCCAGCACCACGTCGCAGCCGCCCGGCTGGGTGGTGGCGTCGACCGTGGCCGCCTCGAGCAGGAACGGCAGGTTGGTGGCGGGCTCGACGACCCGGTCGACCGGGAACGGGCAGGTGAGGTCGAAGTGGATGCTGTCCGCGCCGGCCGAGGCGTTGGCCTCCTCGATCGCGGCGCGCAGGGTGCAGGTGCCGGCCGAGGTGTGGCAGGCGCCGTCGCCCGGGTCGTCGTCGCCGAGGTCGCCGTCCGAGGCGACGGTGAAGGTGGCGCGCGGCGCGCTCATCAGGGCCACGGGCCCCTCCGCCCCCCGCTCGAGCACCACCAGGTCGCTCAGGGCGTCGGCGTTCAACCGCATGGGCAGCAGGGCGGCGGGCGCGAGGTCGAGGTCGAGCCGGTCCGCGGCAGGCAGGCTGCGCCCGGCGAGGGCGTCGCGGTGGGCCTGCTGCTCGAGCCAGGCGGC
>CAYTJW010000175.1:0-8773 GCA_964438135.1 uncultured Thermoanaerobaculia bacterium | reverse complement strand
GGGACCCTCGACGTCACCGTCACCAACCTGGGCTGGGCCGACGCGACCGGCGTGTGGGCCACCCTGAGCAGCGTCACCCCGGGCGTGGTGGTCGACCCGGCGTCCGCGACCCAGGGCTACGGTGACCTGGAGGCGTGCGGCGGGCTCGCCAGCCCGGCCGAGCCGTTCCGCTTCTCGGTCGACCCGGGCGTGCCCTGCGGCTCCACCGTCACCCTCAACCTGACCGTGGGCTGGACCGGCGGCTCCTCGAGCGGGGCGATCGCCCTGCCGACCGCGGCCGGGGAGAGCGAGCGGCTGGTCGACGAGGGCTTCGACGCGGTCGCGCCGCCGGCCCTGCCCGCCGGCTGGCGGGTGGTGGACGTCGCCGGCAGCGCCGGGGACTGGCAGACCAGCGCCGGCACGACCTACCCGAGCGGCTGGCCGGCAGCCTCGCCGCCCAACCTGGTCTGGTACAACTCGTGGACGTATGGCGAGACGAGCCGCCTCGAGCGGATCGCGCCGGTCGACCTGAGCCAGCCGGGCGGCGGCGCCCGGGCGAGCTTCATGATGCTCCACGACAGCGCGAACGAGTGGGCTCAGGACCGGGTCCAGGTGCAGGTCTCAACCGACGGTGCGACCTGGAGCGACGTCGGCGCGCCGGTCCTCCGCTACCAACCCCAGGCCGGCTGGCGGCGGCACGAGGTCGACCTCGCCGACCTCGTCGGCTCTCCGGCGGTGTACGTCGGCGTGCTCGGCATCGCCGCGGAGGGCGGCGCCTGTCACCTCGACGACCTGCGGGTCGAGCGGGGCTCGGACTGGTGCTGGTGCGAACCCGCGCCCGGCCTCTACCTGTACCCGGACAGTGTTGGCGGCGCGGGCTGCCGGGGCGTGACCGAGGTCGTGCCGGTCGAGCTCTACAACAACACCGGCTCGGACGGGACCTTCGCCCTGTCCTACTCGGTCACCGCGGGCGACGCCGCGGTGACCGGGCCGGCCAGCCTGGCGGTGGCCAGCGAGCGGCGGGCGGCGTTCGCGGTCGAGGTGACCGGCGACAGCTGCGTGCCGGGGGGCACGGTCGACTTCACGGTCGGGGCGGCTGGCAACGGCTACGCCGACGCCGCGGCCGGGACGTTCGCGCTCGACCTCACCGGCGACCGCTGGGCGGCGCTCCGGCCGCTGGCCGGGGGCCGGGCCCTCTTCTCGCTGGTGGCGGTCGGGGAGGCGCTGTACGCCCTCGGCGGCTCGGGCTCGGTCGGGTCTCGGACCCTCAACGAGCGCTACGACCCGGGGACCGGCCGCTGGACGACGCGTTCGCCGCTGCCCGCGCCCGGGCTCGATGGTCCGGCCGGCGCGGCCCTGGGCGGCCTCATCTACCTGCCGGGCGGAGACCCGCCCACCGGCGGGTCGACGGCCACGGTGTACCGGTACGACCCGGTGGGGGACTCCTGGTCGACCGTGGCCGACGCGCCGCGCGCGGTGTGGTTGTACGGCGCGGCGGCGTGCGACGACGGCAAGCTGTACCGCGTCGGCGGCTACAGCCATGCGTCAGGGCTCTACGAGGCCGCGGGCGAGGTCTTCGACCCCGCGACCGGCCAGTGGACCTCGCTTCCCCCCATGGCCCACGCCCGCTCCGGCATGGCCGCGGTGGCGTGCGTGGGCGGCGTGCTCTACGTGGCCGGAGGGTTCGACCAGGACGGCTACAGGTCCGACGTCGAGGCGCTCGACACGGCCACGGTCACGTGGTCGGCGAGGGCGGCGATGCCGGCGCCGCGCGCCGCCAGCGCCAGCTTCGTGCACGACGGCGAGGTGTGGGCGGTGGGCGGCTACGACGGCGCCGACTGGAGCACGACGGTGGTCTACGACCCGACCGCCGACGAGTGGCGCGCGGGCGAGCCGCTCGGCACGGGACGGGCGTGGGCAGCGGGCGCCGCCGGGCACCTGGTCGGCGGCGAGGACAGCCAGTGGAACGCCCTCGCCCTGCACGAGGAGGTCGTGAGCTGCCCGAGCTGCCCCGAGGCCGACCTCGCGGCGCGGGTGACCGACGGCCGCTGCTCGGTGCTGCCGGGCGAGACCGAGACCTACACCCTGACCGTGTCGAGCGCCGGGCCGAGCGCGGCTGCGGCGACCGTGACCGACCTCTTCCCGGACCAGCTCCTCGGCGTGGCCTGGACCTGCGTCGCCGCGGGCGGCGGGACGTGCGGCGCTTCCGGCGCGGGGGACCTCCACGACGCGGTGACCCTGCCGCCGGGCGCGACACTGGTCTACACCGCCACCGGCACGGTGGCGTCGGGCGCGACCGGGCTGCTGGTCAACGCGGTCTCCGTCGCCCTGGCGCCCGGCGCCACCGACCCGACCCCGGGCAACGACTCCGGCGGCGACCTGAGCTTCCTCGAGTCGGCGCTGTTCTGCGACGACCTCGAGACCGGCACCACCGCGGCCTGGAGCCAGGTCGCGCCGTGAGCCGCGGGCTCGCCCCCGCAATGGGGCCGGCGGCCTCGACCGGGCGGCGGGATCCTGTTAGGATGAGGCGCCGGCAGGCCATCGGCAGGGGACGGGCGGACACGAGATGGGCGAGGCAGTCACACCCGGCAGTGCGCGAGGGGACCGCGGGGCGGGGCGTCCCCCGGTGTCGGCCGTGGTCACGACCTTCAACGAGGAGCACAACATCACCGCCTGCCTCGAGTCGCTCGCCTGGTGCGACGAGGTGGTGGTGGTGGACTCGTTCTCCACCGACCGCACGCCGGACATCGTCCGCTCCTTCCCCGGGGTCCGCCTCCTGCAGCACGAGTACTACGGGGCCGGGGCGCAGAAGAACTGGGCCCTGCGCCACGTCACCCACGACTGGGTCTTCCTGCTCGACGCCGACGAGCGCTGCACGCCCGAGCTCCGGGCGGAGGTCGAGCGGCTGCTGGCGGCGGGGCCCGGCCACTCGGCCTACATGATGCGGCGGCGGGTGTTCTTCCTCGGCCGCTGCATCCGTTTCTCCGGCTGGCAGCACGACCGCGTCGCCCGCCTCTTCCGGCGGGGCACGGCGTACTACCAGAACCGCCGCGTCCACTCGCTGCTCCAGACCAGCGGGCCGACGCCGCTGCTCCGGCACCACATCGACCACAACATGGTCGACCTCTCCTTCGACGAGTACGCGTTCCGGCTCGCCAAGTACGCCCTGTGGGGGGCGGCGCAGGCGTGGCGGGACGGCGAGCGGTCGCGGCTGCTCGACGTGGCGTGGCGGCCGGCGTGGCGCTTCGCCCGCACCTACCTGCTCCAGCTCGGCTTCCTCGACGGGCGGCTGGGCCTCACCTTCTGCCTCCTGCAGGCCTATGGCACGTACCTCAAGTGCGCCATCCTGTGGGGGTGGGACGTCAACTCCAGGCGCGGCATCCCGCCCCGCCTGCCGGCCTTCGACGAGGACGAGGAGACCTGGAGCGGCCTCGACGCGCTCGGCGACGCCCAGGGCGAGGCGCCGCGGCCGGGCCCGAGCGGCTGAGGGGCGCCCGGTGCCGGCGGTGCGCCACCCGTGATCCAGTTCCTCCGCCGTCTCGCGCCGTACGCCCGCGACTACTGGGGGCGTTTCCTGCTGGTCGCCGTGGGGATGGTCATGGTGGCCGGCGGCACTGGCGCCATGACCTACCTGATCCGGCCGATCCTCAACGACATCTTCGTCGCCCGCGACCGGCAGATGCTGATGCTGCTGCCGCCGCTGGTGATCCTGGCCTACCTGGCGCTCGGGGTCGGCAAGTACGTCCAGGCCTACCACACCGCCTACGTCGGCGAGGACGTCGTGCGGCGCCTGCGCGACCAGCTCCTGGGCCACCTCCTCGACCTCGACCTCGACTTCTTCAACCGCAGCCGCGGCGGCGAGCTGATCAGCCGCACCACCAGCGACGTCACCCGCGTCCGGGTCGCCCTGTCCTACGACCTGCCGGTCATGCTGCGCGAGTCCCTGGTGATCGTCGCCCTGATCGGCGTGGCGGTCTACCAGAGCCCGCGCCTGGCCTTCTACGGGCTGGTGGTCCTGCCCGCGGCGGGCTACCCGCTGGCCCTGCTGGCGCGGCGGATGAAGAAGCTCGCCCACCGCTCGCAGGAGAAGGACTCGGACATCGCCGCCCGCCTGGCCGAGACCTTCAACAACATCGAGATCATCAAGGCCCACGCCAGCGAGGGCTTCGAGCTGGATCGCTTCCGCCGGGCCAACCGGGAGTTCTTCCGCATCAACATGAAGGGCGTGCGGGTGCGGGAGCTGACCAGCCCGCTGATGGAGTTCGTCGGCTCGATCGCGGTCGCCCTCGTGATCATCTTCGGCGGTGCCCAGGTCATCGACGGCAAGGTCGAGATGGGGGTGTTCTTCTCCTTCGCCACCGCGCTCTTCATGATCTACACGCCTCTCAAGAAGATCTCGCTGATCTACAACAAGATGTTCGACGCCGTGGCGGCCTCGGAGCGGGTCTTCGACCTGCTCGGGCGGGTCCCGCAGATCCGCGGCGGGGGGCGGCGGCTCGAGGGGCCGGTGGAGAGCCTCGAGCTGTGCGACGTGTCCCTCGACTACGCGGGGGTGCCGGCCCTGGAGGGGGTGTCCCTGCGGGCGCGGCGGGGCGAGACCGTGGCCCTGGTCGGCGACAGCGGCGGCGGCAAGACCTCGCTCGTCAACCTGATCCTGCGTCTCTACGACCCCACCGGCGGCCGCATCCTGGTCAACGGCGTGGACGCCTGCGAGCTCGAGCTGAAGGGGCTCCGCGACCGGGTCGGGATCGTCACCCAGCGGGTGTTCATCTTCAACGACTCGGTCGCGGCCAACGTCGCCTACGGCAGCCACCTCGACCCGGAGCGGGTCGAGCGGGCACTCCGCCAGGCGGGGGCGTGGGACTTCGTGGCCCGCCTCGAGCGCGGCGTGGAGGCGACCCTCGACGAGTTCGGCGCCAACCTGTCGGGGGGCCAGCGGCAGCGCCTGGCCATCGCCCGCGCCCTCTACAAGGACCCCGACATCCTCATCCTCGACGAGGCCACCAGCGCCCTCGACAACCGCACCGAGGCGGCCATCCAGACCGAGCTCCAGGGCATCACGCGCGACAAGATCACCTTCGTCATCGCCCACCGCCTGTCGAGCGTCGAGCTGGCCGACCGGGTGGTGGTGCTGGCCGGCGGCCGGGTGGTGGGGGAGGGCACCCGCGAGCACCTCCTCGCCAGCTGCCCCGAGTACCGCCGCCTGGTCACCGCGCGCCTCGGTGGCGAGGATGCCGCCGCAGCCGACGGCGGCCCGGCGTAGCGAGCTGGTCGCGGGCGGCGACCGGCCGCCCGGGCTGTCCCGGTGGCGCGGCGGCTCAGGGCTCGTCGGCGGCTCTCGCCGCCGTTTCCCGGCGGGCCAGGCGGCGGTAGAGCGGGCCGCGGGGGGCGAGGCGGGTGGCGGCGAAGATGGCCGCCGCGAGCAGCAGCCAGCAGGCGACGCCGGACAGGACGAACTGGCGGTCGCCCAGCAGCCAGTGCGGGAAGCCCTCGGGCTGGCTGAGGTACTTCTTGAGCAGCTTGCTGGCGAAGACCACCCCGCCGTGCAGGCCGACCGCGAGCCACAGCGAGCCGGTGCGGAGGTAGAGGTACGACAGCAGGCAGCCGAGCAGGAACAGCCCGACGGCCAGGCGCAGGTCGGGCAGGACCGAGCCGGAGGCGTCCGTGAAGTAGGCCCGCAGGAGGTCCAGGCCGACGGCCGGGTCCCAGCCCGGGCTGACCTGGAGCACGCCGGAGATGCAGTGCAGCACCCCGTACACCGCGCCCGCCGTGACCACCGCCCGGCAGGGGCCCCAGTCGCGGACCAGGGCGCGGAACAGGAGGCCGCGGAAGAAGGCCTCCTCGGCCAGGGCCACCGCCACCGCCACGGCCGCGTAGTCGACCGCCTTGGCGAGGACGTAGCCGGGCGGGTCCGGCGTCCACAGGGCGAAGCCGGACAGCTGGACGACGAGGACGTACAGGCCGAGCATGGCGAGGGCGGCGGAGAGGCCGGCGAGGACCTCGCCGGCCGACCGCCGGGACCAGCGGAATCCCCGCCGCAGCAGGTCGCGCCACGGCACCCAGCGGCGCAGTGCCAGCCCGACCGCGAGGGTGACGACCAGCAGGTAGCGGCGGGAGAAGCGGCCGAGGTCGTAGACCGGCCCGGCGCTCGCCGCGCCGCCCGCCGGTTCCGGCGCCGCGACCCGGTAGCGGACCGCCTTCTGCAGCCAGGCGGGCCCCGGCAGGCACGCGTCGAGCAGGGCCTTGGCGAGGCCGACGGTGGCCAGGCTGGCGAGCAGCGACAGCGCGACCATGAGCAGCAGGCGCTGGCTCAACGACAGGCGGCCGGAGACGGGGCCCGAGGCCATCGACGGGGGAGTATAGCTGCAACCCGTTCCCACCGCCGGCGACATTCCGTACCATGGCCGGCGTGACCGACTCGCCCTCGCCCGCGAGCGTCCCCGGCCCCCTGGTCGGAGGCCCCAGCCCCCGCCCGCCCCGGTCGCAGCGGCGCATGTCCCCGGCCCGCCGGCTGGCGTACGGGCTGGCGGCACCGCTGCTGGTCGCGGCCCTGCGGTGGCTGTGGGCCAGCTGCCGCTGGGCGGTGCGCGGCGAGGAGCGGTTGCGCGAGCTCGGCGCCGGCGGCTCGCCCTGCGTCCTCACCCTCTGGCACGACCAGGTCCTGCTCGGCGCCCGCGTCTTCAGCTCCCTGGCCGGCGACGGCGTCCGGGCGACCTACCTGGTGAGCCCGTCGGTGGACGGCGAGCTGGGGGCGCTGATGCTGGAGCGGGTCCGCGCCGGGGTGGTGCGCGGCTCGGCCACCCGCAGCGGCGTCAAGGCGCTGCACGGGCTGTACCGGGCCATGGAACGGCAGGGGGCGTGGCCGGTCATCCTGCCGGACGGGCCCAAGGGGCCCCGCCACGAGAGCAAGCTCGGCTCGCTGCTGCTGGGTCAGCTGTCGGGTCGGCCGGTCGTGCCGTTGGCCTGTGCCGCGCGGCGCTCGTGGCAGCTGCCGAGCTGGGACCGGACCATCGTGCCGCGGCCGTGGACGCGGGTGGCCGCGGTGGTCGGCGAGCCCTTCACGGTCGCCCCCGGCCTCGACCCCAGAGGGCTGGAGCTGGCGCGCCTCGCCCTGGAGCAGCAGCTCGAGGCGCTCGGCGCCGAGGCCGCGCGACTCGCGGCCGCGCCCGACCCGGCGGCGTGACCCCGGTCCGGGGCGGGCGGGGGGGGGGGGGCCGACCGCCGATCGCTGAAGGCGGCCAGCCTACAGGCTCTCGAGGTGGCGGACGACGTCGCCGACGGTGTTGAGCCCGGCCACGGCCTCCGGGTCGAGCTCGACCGCCAGGGCGTCCTCCAGGGCGACCAGCAGCTCCAGCGCCCTGGCCGAGTCGAGGCGGAGGTCGGCGACCAGGTCCATCTCCGGCCGCAGCCGCTCCCGGGGCTCGCCGGTCACGCGGGCGATGACGTCGAGGGCGGTGTCGGCGCGGCTCAAACCCGGCTCTGCTCCGCGGCCATTGTACCCGGTCGGGCCGGGAGAGGGCAGCAGGCCCGGTGACAGCCGGGTCCCCCTTGAAGGGGTGGTGGCGACGGGACGGCAACCGGCGGCGGTCGACGCGCCTGTTGGGGCGCTCAGAGCCGCTCGAGCGCGCCGTCGAGGTAGAGGCGCCGCAGCTCCTGGCGCTTCATCTTGCCGCTGGTGGTGCGGGGGATGCGGCCGCGGCGGACGAAGACCACGTCGGCCAGCGGCAGGCCGAGACCGCGGCCGACCCGTACCCGGATCTCGCGCTCGACGCCGGGCAGGCGCTCGGGGTCGCGCTCCGCGACCTCGACCACCAGCACCGCCTGCTCGCCCTCGACGCCGCGCGCGACCGAGAAGGCTGCTGAGCGCTGGAGGCCGCCGCCGCCGGTGACGCCGTCGGCCAGGCGCTCGAGCTCGTCGGGCATCAGGTTGTGGCCGCGCAGGATGAGCACGTCCTTGGTGCGGCCGGTGAGGTAGAGCTCGCCCGCGGCCAGGAAGCCCAGGTCGCCGGTGGCGAGCCAGCCGTCCCGGAGGCAGGCGGCGGTGGCGTCGCGGTCCTCGTGGTAGCCGGCGAACACGCCGGGGCCGCGCACCGTCACCTCGCCGATGTGGCCCTCGGCGAGGCTCGAGCCGTCGGCGGCCTCGATCCGCACCTCGGTGTCGCGGATCGCCCGGCCGAGGCAGACCACGTCGGCCAGGTCCATGCCGGCGTCGGCGCCGGCCGGCGCCGGCAGGGTGCGGACGCCCTCGCCGCGCAGGTCGAAGGTGACCGCCAGGGTCGCCTCGGCCAGGCCGTAGCAGGGGCGGAACGCCGAGGCACGGAACCCGAGCGGGCCGAACGCGTCGGCGAACGCGGCGGTGGTCTCGGCGCGGACCATCTCGGCGCCGGTGAGGGCCGCCCGCCACCCCGACAGGTCGACGCCCCGGAGCTCGGCAGGGTCGACGCGCTCCAGGCACAGCTGGTAGCCGAAGTTGGGCGCCGGCACGAACGTCGTGCCGCGCCGGGCGAGCTCCTCGAGCCACAGCCGGGGCCGGGCGAGGAAGGTCGCCGGTCGCAGCAGCCAGGTGTCGACGCCGGTCAGGATCGGCAGCACGAGGCAGCCGATGAGGCCCATGTCGTGGTACATCGGCAGCCACGCCACCATGGCGTCGGCCCAGGCGTGCGCCGGCGCGCCGTGCGGCGCGCCGATCGCCTCGCTCGAGGCGAGGGCGTTGTGGATGGCCGAGCGGTGGCGGATCATCACCGCCCGCGGCAGGCCCGTGGAGCCGCTGGTCAGCTGCAGGAAGGCGACGTCG
>CAYTJW010000174.1:0-8799 GCA_964438135.1 uncultured Thermoanaerobaculia bacterium | reverse complement strand
CGCTGGCAGCGACCCGCCCCAGCCGCACCGGCAGCGACCGCCCGGGGGAGACCAGCGAGCCGCTCAGGCTCATCCCGTCGGCCGCCAGCTCGAGCGTGGCGACGGCCTCGCCGAGGCCCTGCGGGCGGGCCTGGGCCGAGGGGTGGACGTCGAGTCGCAGCCGGCGCCCCTCGAGGGTGCCGTCGCCCTGCCACACCACCCACCGCCCCTGCTCCAGGGCGCTCGCCAGGACGGTCACCGCCGCCCCCTCCTGCAGGATCACGGCCCGGCAGAGCTCGCCGCCGGTCCAGGCGCCGTTGAGGTCCACCGCCTGCTCGGCGGGGAGGCCGCTCACCACCAGCGGCGGGCTCGCGGCCAGCCGGGTGTAGCCGTTGTCGGCGAAGAGGCGGAAGGCGTACCGCCCGGCCTCGGCCGGGGCGGTGAAGCGCAGCGCCCCCTGGCGCGCCCCGTCGGTGTACTGCCACGACAGGTAGGCGTGGTCGTCCCCGCCCTGCGGGAAGAGCCCGACCCAGTCGTGGACGTTGCCCGGCGCGCCGGCGAAGGTGACGGTGACGGCGCCGCCCGCGACCACGTCGGCTCGGGCCAGGCCGAGGCGGGGGGCGTCGCTCGCCCCCCCCGGCGGCTCCTCGACCACGGGCCTCACCTCGAACGGCCGGCTGACGGCCAGGCACTCGAAGCCGTCGTCGGCCAGCAGGCGCAGCTCGTACCGTCCGGGGTCGGCCGGCGCCGCCAGCTGCAGGGTCCCGGCCGGCGACCCGCCGGTGTACCGCCAGGCGAGGTACTGCCGGTTGTCGGCGCCGCTCGCGAACACCCCGACCCAGTCGCGGGCGCGGCCGGGACCGCCCGACCAGTCGGCCGTCACCGCCTCGCCCGGGGCCACCACCGCCGGGGAGACACCCAGCTGCTGCGCCCCGGCCGCGCCGGCGACGAGCAGGAGCGCCCCCAGCAGGGCCGGCGCCCGCCCGAGAGGGCGCACGGCGCGGACGACCGGCGGTCGGGACGAGGGTGGGGCCGTCATCTTCCCATCCTACCGCGCCCGGGAGCTGGCGCCGAGGCGTACTCTAGAGGGGGATGAGCGACGCGAGCCCGTCCGTCCGGCTGGCCGACGACCTGTGGGGCGGCCTGGCCGCCGCCCTGGTGGCGCTGCCGGCCTCGGTCGCCTACGGCGTGGTGGTCCTCTCCGCCGTCGGCCCCGAGCACGCCGGGGCGGGCGCCCTGGCCGGCATCCTCGGCGCCGCGGCGCTGGGGGTCACGGCCCCGCTGGTGAGCCGCAACGGCGGCTTCGTCAGCGCCCCCTGCGCCCCGGCCGCGGCGGTCCTCGCCGGCCTCGCCGCCAGCCGGTCGGCGGAGGGGATGCCCCCCGGCCGGGTCACGTCGCTGCTGGCCCTGACCGCCCTGCTGGCGGCCCTCCTCCAGGTCCTGCTCGGGGCGGTGCGGGCCGGCCGCCTGATCAAGTACATCCCCTACCAGGTCGTCAGCGGCTACCTGTCGGGCGTGGCGCTGATCATCGCCATCGGCCAGCTGCCGCGGCTGCTGGGTCTGCCGGCCGGGACGGGCCTGCTGGCCGGGCTCGCCCACCCCGCCGAGTGGCGCTGGCCGGGCGTGGCCGTCGGCGCGGTCACGATCGTGGCCATGGCGCTCGCCCCGCGCCTGGTGCGGGCGGTGCCGGCGGCCATCCTCGGCCTGGCGGCGGGCGTCGCCACCTACTTCGCCTTCGCCCTCGCCCGGCCGGGGCTGCTGCAGAGCGCGGCCAACCCGCTCCTGATCGGCCCGCTGCCCTCCGCCTCGCTGGCCGCGGCGGCGAGCCAGCGGCTCGGCGCCCTCGTGGCGCTGGGTCCGGCCGACGTCGGCCTGATGCTGGCGTCCGCCGTGACCCTGGCGGTGCTGCTGTCGGTCGACACCCTCAAGACCGGCGTGGTGCTGGACGCGCTCACCCGCCGCCGCCACGACTCCAACCGGGAGCTGCTCGGCCAGGGCTGCGGCAACCTCGCCGCGACGCTGGCCGGCGGCCTGCCCGGCGCGGCCACCCTCGGCCCGACCCTGGTCAACCTCTCCAGCGGCGGCCGCACCGTCCGCTCCAGCGTCGCCGAGGGGTTGCTGGTGATCCTCGCGTTCACCCTCTGCGGCCGGCTCCTGGCGTGGGTGCCGATCGGCGCCCTGGCCGGCATCCTGCTGGTCGTGTCGTGGCGGATGTTCGACTTCCGGATGCTGCGCCTGCTCGGGCGACCGTCGACCCGGCTCGACTTCGCGGTCATCGCCGCGGTGGTGGCGGTGGCCGCCACCGTCGGCCTCATCCAGGCGGCCGCGGTCGGCGTCGGCCTGGCCATCCTGCTCTTCATCCGCGACCAGGTCCACGGCGCGGTGGTGCTCGGCCGCCGCACCCTGCGTCAGGTCGCCTCGAGCCGGGTTCGCCTCGCGGCCGAGCGGCGGCTGCTCGACGCCCACGGCGACGAGGGGGTCCTGGTGCAGCTGCAGGGGCCCCTGTTCTTCGGCACCACCGACCACCTGTTCAGCGACATCGAGCCCGACCTCGACCGGGCCCGCTACCTGCTGCTCGACCTGCGGCGGGTGCAGTCGATCGACATCACCGCCGGCCAGCTGCTCGAGCAGATGCGGCGCCGCCTCGAGGAGCGCGGCGGCCGCCTGCTGTTCAGCGGCATGCCCACCCGGCTGCCGACCGGCCAGGACCTCGAGCGCTACCTCGGCCAGCTCGGCCTGCTCGACGGCGGTGACGGCAGCCGCGTCTTCGACACCCGCGACGGGGCGCTGGAGTGGATGGAGGACCGCGTCCTGGAGGGGGCCGGCTGGCGGGAGTCGACCGCCGAGCGGCCGCTCGAGCTGGTCGAGACCGAGCTGCTCGCGGGCCTGACCGCGGCCGAGGTCGGGGCCG
This sequence comes from uncultured Thermoanaerobaculia bacterium, assembly GCA_964438135.1. GTDB lineage: Bacteria > Acidobacteriota > Thermoanaerobaculia > Thermoanaerobaculales > Sulfomarinibacteraceae > CAYTJW01. Next base: position 5,909 of record CAYTJW010000174.1, on the reverse strand, counting down.
TGGCCGCGGGCGTGCGGGTCCTCGACCTCTCGCCGGGCGAGGCGCTGTTCCGCCGCGGCGACGAGGGAGACGAGCTGTTCCTGGTCGAGAGCGGCCGGGTCCACGTCCTCCTGCCGCTCTCGGGCGGCCGCCGCCACCACCTCGCCACCATCTGCCGCGGCGACTTCCTGGGCGAGGTCGCCTTCCTCGACCGCGGCCGCCGCTCGGCCGACGCCGAGGCCGCGACCCCGGTCCGCGTCGCCGTGCTCTCGAGGGCGGCCTTCGACCGCGTCGTCGCCGCCGACGCGAGCCTCGGCGTGGTGGTGCTCGAGCGCCTCGCCCGCGGCCTCTCCCACCGCCTGCGCACCGCCGACGCCGAGGTCCGCGCCCTCGAGGAGCGGTGAAGGTCCCAGGGCCGACATCCTGGCATTCCCGTTCCGGCGTCCGACTCTCGCCGCCGAGGCCCACGCCCCACCGCACCCGGCGCGAGACGAGGTCGCCCCGCCGCCCGAACGGCGACGCGAGCTCGGACGACCGCAGCCGCCAGCGCTCTCACCCCTGCGACCTGCTCCCGCCCTCCCCGGCCGGAGCGTCCAACTCCGGCCGGCGCCTCCGTCCGGGTCACAGCCGCTGGTGAGCTCAGCCTGCAACAATGGAGGAATGGCGTGCCTGGCACCTTTCCCGAACGGCGACGCGAGCTCGGACGACCGCAGCCGCCAGCGCTCTCACCCCTGCGACCTGCTCCCGCCCTCCCCGGCCGGAGCGTCCAACTCCGGCCGGCGCCTCCGTCCGGGTCACAGCCGCTGGTGAGCTCAGCCTGCAACAATGGAGGAATGGCGTGCCTGGCACCTTTCGTGGCACCTTTCGGCACCTTTCTTTCTCTTTCCGCCCTTGCTGCGTTGTGCATCTCTTGTCGTCATTTCCCGTGGTATGATGACGACATCATGAGCACAAGCTCCTACCCTCGCATCACCACGCCCCCCAGCACTAGCTTCTTCCTCTTCGGAGCCCGGGGGGTGGGCAAGAGCATGTGGGCCCGGGAGCGCTACGGCCACGCGCATCGCCTCGACCTTCTCGACGAGGGCCTCTACCACTCGCTGCTGGCGGATCCGTCGCTGTTCGCGAGCATGCTCCGCGCGCTCCCGCGAGGCCACTGGGTGGTCGTGGACGAGGTGCAGCGGGTCCCCGGCCTCCTCAACGAGGTCCATCGGTTCATCGAGGAGCACGGCCTGCGCTTCGCTCTTCTCGGCTCCAGCGCCCGCAAGCTCAAGACCGCCGGCACCAACCTGCTTGCCGGCAGGGCTCGGTGGAAGACCATGCTCCCCCTGGTGCCGGAGGAGCTTGGCGGGGAGTTCGACCTCGAGCGAGCGCTGCGGTTCGGCACCATCGCCCTGATCTGGAGCTCGGACGACCCACGCTCGACGCTCGAGACGTACGTTCACCTGTACCTGCGCGAGGAGATCAAGGCCGAGGCCCTGGTCAGGAACCTGCCTGGTTTCGTGCGCTTCCTCCCGGTTGCCGCCCTGTCTCACGGACAGACCCTCAACACGGCGGCCATCGCCCGCGACTGCGGGGTCGCCCGAGCAACCGTGGCCGGGTACCTCGAGATCCTCGAGGACACGCTCCTGGCCTGGCGCCTGCCGGCCTTCGAAGCTCGGCTCCGGGTCCGCGAGCGCAAGCACCCGAAGCTCTTCTGGCTCGACCCGGGGCTGGTCCGAGCGCTCAAGAGGCAGCTGGGACCTCCGGGGCTCGAGGAGCGCGGACCCCTGCTCGAGGGCTGGGTGCACGGGCTTCTCCGCACGTACGCCGAGGAGCGCGACCTGTTCGACGAGATCTCCTACTGGGCCCCTCAGCAGAGTCGAGGGGTCGAGGTGGACTTCGTCCTCAAGCGCGGCAACGAGCTTCTCGCCCTCGAGGTGAAGGCCGCGGCGACCTTCTCGCGGTCCCAGATCTCCGGTCTGACCGCCATCGGCGAGCTTGCGAACGTGGTGCGCAAGGTCCTGGTGTACGGCGGGCCCCACGAGCTGCGCGTCTCGGGTGACATCGAGGTGTGGCCCGTCGCTCGCCTGCTCGAGGCCCTCGCCGGGGGCAGTCTGTGGCCGTGAGCGCTCTTCCAGCCGCCCATGGGGACCGGGATCATCACGGTTGAGTCACTTCCCCGGGACCGGGAGTCCCCCACCCGTACCTGCTCCCGTACCCGTAGCCGACGGGGCGGGCGGGGGCTCTCGCGGACAGCGCCTCGTCTCGGCGCCGACCGCGGGGTGCCGTGACAGCCCGGCACCCGCAGCCAGGGGCATCGGGTACAGGTACGGGAGAACACGCCTCGACCGGCCGGGGCGTGCCCCGCTCGGAGACGCGCCTCCCCTGTCGCCCGGGCTCCTTGCCGGCGTCGGTCTGCATCCAGCCGACGTACCGCATCGCTCAGGCGGTCGGGAGGGGCTCGCGCAGGTCGGCGCCGTCGCCCGCGCCGGTCGAGTAGCGGTACCAGAACGAGATCGGCGCGCCGGCGGGAGGGGGCGACTCAGGAGCCGGTCCGCTCGGGCGAGCCGACGAGGGCGAGGGCGGCGGCGGTTCCGTCGACCGGCAGGATCACGGTGAAGGTGCTGCCGCGGCCGAGCTCGGAGTCGACCGTCACCGTGCCGCCGTGGAGAACGACCAGGGACTTGACCAGGGGCAGGCCGAGGCCGGTGCCCTCGAAGCGGCGGCCCGAGCCGGAGTCGACCTGGCGGAACTCCTCGAAGATCAGCCGGTGGTGCTCGGGGGCGATGCCGATGCCGCGGTCGACCACGTCGACCCGCACCGAGTCGACCTGGAGCGGCGAGGCGGCGGCGTCGAGCCTCCCGGCGGCGACGGTCACCCGCGCGCCGTCGGGGGAGAACTTGACCGCGTTCGACAGCAGGTTGAACAGGATCTGCTTGAGCCGGACCGGGTCGGCGCGCAGCTCGGGCAGGTCCGGGGCGAGCTCGAGGTCGACACCGATCTGGCGCTTGTCCGAGACTCCCTGGATGAGCCGGCAGACCCCCTCCGCCACCTGCCGCAGGTCGACGTCCTCGAGCGCCAGCTCCATCCGCCCGGCCTCGATCTTGGCCAGGTCGAGGAGGTCGTTGATCAGGCCGAGCAGGTGCAGGCCGCTGGCGTGGATGTGACCGAGGAAGGTGGCATGCCGCGGCTCGAGCGAGCCCTCGAGGCGCTGCAGCAGGATGGAGGCGAAGCCGATGATGGCGTTGAGCGGCGTCCGCAGCTCGTGGCTCATGGTCGACAGGAACAGGCTCTTGGCCCGGTTGGCCTCGAGCGCCCGCCTCTCGGCGGCGTGCGCCTGCCGCTCGGACTCCTCGAGCTGCTCGACCTTCTCGGCCAGGGCGGCGTTCTTGTCGTCGAGCTCGGCGGTGCGCAGCGCGACCTTGGCCTCCAGCTCGAGGTTGGCGCGGGCCAGCGCCCGCACCCGCGCGCCGTGGCCGACCAGGAGGACCGCGCCGACCACCAAGAGCAGCAGCGCCCGCGCCCACCACGTCTCCCACCAGCTGGGCAGGACCCGGAAGCGGAAGCTGACGCCCTGCTCGTTCCACACCCCGTCGTTGTTGCAGGCCATGACCCGGAAGGTGAACGACCCGGGCGGCAGGGTGGAGTAGTAGGCGACCCGGCGGGTGCCGGCCGCGGTCCAGCCGCCGTCGAAGCCCTCCAGCCGGTAGCGGAACAGGACCCGCTCCGGGGCGGCGAAGGACAGGGCGGTGTAGTGGAGCTCATAGCGGTGGCGACCGGGGGGGATGGCGAGCGCGGCCGCCGGCGACAGGGGGGTGCCGTCGACCACCACCCGCTCGAGCAGCACCGGCGGCGGCAGCTCGTTGTGCACCAGGTGGGCCGGGTCGACCTCGACCGCGCCGCGGGTGGTCGGGAACCACAGGCGACCGTCGCGGGTCCGCCAGCCGGCCGGCTGCGAGACGCCGTTGCAGTGGTTGGTCGGCATGCCGTGGGAGGTGTCGAAGGTCTCGCCCTCCACCCGCGACGCCCGCCCGTCGACCACCGCGTAGAGCGACTCCAGGTCGAGCCGGCTGACGCCGCGGTTGGAGGAGGTCCAGAGGTTGCCGCGGCCGTCGTCGAGGATCCAGTAGACGTCGCTGTCGGCCAGCCCGTGGGCGGTGGTGACGACGCTGAAGGAGCCGTCGCGGAGCAGGGTCAGCCCGCCTTCGCCGCCGATCCAGAGGTTGCCGCGCCGATCCTCGAGGAAGCAGTAGACGTCGGGGTCGGGCAGGCCGTCGCGGGTCCCGAAGCTGCGCACCGGCTGGCCGGGGACGAGGACGCTCGCGCCGCCGATGGTCGCCACCCAGAGCCGGCCGCGACGGTCGCGGAGCAGGGCCCGGACGTCGTCGCCGGCGAGGCCGTCGGCGGTGGTCAGGACCTCGACCGAGCCGCCGGCCAGGTGGTTGAGGCCGCCGCCCTCGGTGCCGACCCAGACCGTGCCGTCCGCGTCCGGGTAGACGACCCGGATCAGGTCGCTGGACAGGCCGTCGCGGCGGGTCCAGGTGGTGACGCGGTCGCCCTCGAGGCGGCAGACCCCGGCGCGGGTGCCGAGCCAGAGGGAGCCGCCCGGCCCCTCGGCAATGGCCCGCACCGAGCTCGACGGCAGCAGCTCGTTGACCGGCGGCACCTCGAGCTGGCCGTCGAGGTAGCGGTTGAGGCCGCCGCCGTCGGTGCCGATCCAGATCGCCCCGCGCGCGTCCTCGAGCACGGCGCGGACGAAGTCGTTGCTGAGGCCGGAGCGGGTCGAGTGGGCGGTGACCTTGGCCTCCCGCAGCTGGTCGAGGCCGGAGTTGGTGCCGACCCAGACGCTCCCCTCCCGGTCCTCGTGCAGCGCCCGGACCAGGTTGTGCGACAGCCCGTGGCGGGCGCGGAACACGCTCGCCCGGCCGTCCGCCAGGCGGGCCACGCCGGCGTCCTGGGTGCCGACCCAGAGCGAGCCGTGGCGGTCCTCGAGCAGCACGCGGACGTTCGAGCTCGGCAGGCCGTCGGCGGTGGTCAGGAGGCCGTCGGTGTCGCCCCGGCGATAGGCCAGCCCGGACCGGGTCCCGGCCCAGACCGTGCCGTCCCGGGCCACGACCAGCGCCTGGCAGGGCCCGTCGACCACCCCCGCCAGCTGCCGCTCGGCCGTCAGGCCGTTCGGCTCCACGGCCAGCACGCCGTCGTCGGTGCAGAGCCAGAACCGCCCCGCCGCCCCCTGCCGGACCTGCCGCACCACCCCCGTGCCCAGCCCGGCGACCGGCAGCGGGTGGAAGAACGAGCCGTCGAAGCGGGCCGGGCCTGCGGTCGTGCCGACCCAGATCTCGCCGCCGGGCGCCTCGCCGACCCACACCACGCGCTCGCCCGGCAGGCCGTCCGCCACGCCATAGGCGACGCAGCCGTCGCCCTCGACCACCGCCAGCCCCTGGTTGGTGCCGACCCACAGGCGCGCCATCCGGTCCTCGTGCAGTGCCAGCACGCTCGAGCCGGGCAGCGCGGGCGTCGAGGATGAGTCGAGCACCTCGAAACGGACCCCGTCGAAGCGGACCAGGCCGTCGTAGGTGGCGGCCCAGAGGTAGCCGTCCGAGCTCTGGAGGATGGCGTGGACCGTGGTCTGGGGCAGCTCGTCCTGCCACACCCGGTGGCTGCACTGGGTGATCGGGCGGGCCGGGTCGACGGCCTCGCCGGGCGCGGCCAGGGCCACGGCCACGCCGGCCGCCACCGCGGCCCACCGACCCTCGCGCCTCACCCCCCCATTGTCCCCCAACCCTGCCCCTGCCGCCCCTCTCCTCGCCCGCCCTCTCCCCGCCGACCCTGCCCTCCCTCGCCCGCGAACCAGGGCCGGCGCCGACCGCCACCGGCCGGGCGTGGCCGATCGCCGCTGAGCCGACCGCTGCCCGCTCGACGTCTCGGCCCGGCCCTGCTAGGGTGTCGCC
>CAYTJW010000173.1:0-8808 GCA_964438135.1 uncultured Thermoanaerobaculia bacterium | reverse complement strand
CGAGTCCGTGCTATGCTCCGCAGGGTCACGACCGACGCGGCGAGAGAGCGAGTCGAGGGACACCAGCGATGAGAGTGCTCGTGGTCTCCAGTGGCGTGAGCCGGGGCCGGCTCGACTCCGTGCTGGCCGCTCGCGGTCACGAGATCACGCCCTGCACGGCTGACGAGGCGCTGGCCGCTCTCGGCGGCGGCCCGTTCGACCTGGCCGTGGTCGACGGCCGCCGGGCGGCCTCCGTCTGCCGGTCGCTCCGCTCGAGCCCGAAGGGCACCGAGCTCGTCATCCTGGCGGTGGCGGGGGAGGGCGCCCGCGCCCAGCTGCAGGCCCTGGACAGCGGCGCCGACGACCACCTGCCGGAGCGGGCCGGGGACGCCGAGGTCGAGGCCCGGCTGACCGTCGTCGAGCGACAGGTGGCGCGGCTGCAGGCGCACCGGCTGGCCGACGCGGCCCGGCACGAGAGCGAGTCGCGCTACCGGCTGCTGCTCGAGTCGACGCCCGACGGCATCCTCATCACCGAGGTCGGCAGCTGGCGCTTCCGCTACGGCAACCCGTCGATGTGCCGCCTGCTCGGCTGCAGACCCGAGGAGCTGGTCACGCTCGGCGTCCGCGACGTCCACCCGCCGGAGGTGGTCGAGGCGGTGGTCGCCGAGCTCGGCCTGTTCCTGCGCGACGTCACCTGGCGCGCCCCGGTCCTGCCCTGCCTGCGGCGCGACGGAGAGAAGGTGTGGGCCGAGGTCAACGCCACCCCGGTCGAGTGGGACGGGGTGCAGTGCCTGATGGGCTTCTTCCGCGACGTCACCCGCCGGGTCCGGGCCGAGGAGGCGGTGCGGCGGGCGCACGAGGAGCTCGAGGTGCGGGTGGCGGAGCGGACCGCCGAGCTGGCGGTGGCCAACGCCGAGCTGCGCACCCAGGCGGGCGAGCGGCAGCGGGTCGAGGACGAGCTGCGGCGGCTGAAGGAGTTCAGCGAGGGCATCCTCGCCGCCATGGTGGAAGGGGTGCTGGTCACCGACCTCGAGTACCGGGTCGTCTACGCCAACCGCGCCGCCGCCGAGATGATCGGTTACCCGCCGGACAGGGTGGCCGGGGTGTGCTGGCTGGCGGCCATCCCCCCTGACCAGCTGCCGCTGGTCCAGGCCGCCTGGGCACGCCGGGCCGAGGGCAAGACCGACCGCTACGAGCTCGAGCTGCTGCACCACAGCGGCCAGCGGGTGCCGGTCCAGATCAGCGGCGCCCCCCTGTTCGAGGACGGCCGCCTGGTCGGCTCCATCGCCGTCTTCACCAACCTGGCCGAGCGCCGTCAGGCCGAGGCGGAGCGGGTGCTGCTGTCGGCGGCGGTGGAGCAGGCGGCCGAGGCGGTGGTGGTGACCGACACGGACGGCGCCGTGCGCTACGTCAACCGCGCCTTCGAGCGGGCCGCCGGCGTCAGCCGGGCCGATGCCGTCGGCCACCTGCCGTGGTCCCTCTTCACCAGCCCCCCCGACCCGGACTGGGTGAAGACCATGCAGCGGGAGGTCCGGGCCGGTCGGGTCTGGACCGGGCTGGTGACCCTGCCGGGCAAGGACGGCCCGGTTGCCTTCGACGCCACCATCTTCCCGGTCCTCGACCCCAGCGGCCAGGCGGTGAGCTACGTCGGCCTGCTGCGCGACGTGACCGAGGAGAAGCGGCTCGAGCGGCAGCTGTGGCACGCGCAGAAGATGGAGGAGATCGGCAAGATCGCCGGCGGCATCGCCCACGACTTCAACAACCTGCTGATGGTGATCCTGGGCACGGCGGAGCTGCTCGAGCGGCGCCTGCCGGCCTCCGACCCGCTGCGGCGCCAGGTCGGCGTCATCCTCCGCACCGGCCGCAGCGCCGCCGACCTCACCCGGGCGCTGCTCGACTTCGCCCGCCAGCAGGTCCTGGAGGCAGTCGACCTCGACCTCAACCAGCTCGTCGAGGGCATGGTGCCGCTGCTGCGGCGGGTGATCCCCGAGAACATCGAGCTGCGGATCGTCGGCGACCCGGCGATCGGCAACGTCCGCGCCGACCGCGGTCGGGTCGAGCAGGTGCTCATGAACCTGTGCGTCAACGCCCGCGACGCCATGCCGACGGGGGGCACGCTCGTCATCGCCACCGGCAACCTGGTCGCCGACGAGGCGTACGTCGCCGACCACCCGTGGGCCCGGCTGGGGCCGTACGTGCACGTGACGGTCACCGACACCGGCTGCGGCATGGAACCCGCGATCCTGGCCCAGGTCTTCAAGCCCTTCTTCACCACCAAGAAGCCCGGCAAGGGCACCGGCCTGGGGATGGCCTCGGTGTACGGCATCGTCAAGCAGCACGAGGGCATGATCGACATCACCAGCGCCCCCGGCGAGGGGACGACCGTGCGGGTCATGCTGCCGCAGGTGGAGCGGCGCGGCCAGCCGGTCGCGGCGCCGGCCGAGGAGGCGCAGCCGGCCGGGGGCGTGGGGTGCGTGCTGATCGTGGAGGACCACGAGGACCTGCGGCGGGTGCTGGTGGACTACCTGCAGAGCCTGGGTCACCGGGTGCTGACCGCGGCGGACGGGGTCGAGGCGATGGAGGTGCTCGAGCGGACCGGCGACGCGGTGCGGCTGGTCATCAGCGACATGAGCATGCCCCGCATGGACGGTCGCGAGCTCTTCCGGCGCAGCCGGGCGACGAGGCCCCGTCTCGCCTTCCTGTTCTGCACCGGCTACGCCCGCGAGTGGGAGGAGATGGCGACCGCCGAGGACGAGCTCACCGGCAGGATCGACAAGCCGTGCGACATCGACCTCCTCGGCCAGCGGGTGCGGGAGCTGTTGGCGAAGGTGTGAGCAGGCCCGCCGGGGGTGCGTGCTATGATCGGGCGCCCGTGGTCGAGGGGCTCGGGGGGGACGACCTGATGCCAGTGCCGCCGTGCGAGACGAGCCCGAGGGCGAGCGACCTGCGCGAGACCATCGCCGGGTTTCTCCACGCCGTCCGCAACCCGCTGGCGGTGATCCGCTCGTCGGCCCAGGTCGGTCAGCGCCTCGCCACGGACCCCGCCACCGTCGCCAGCTACCTCGCCAGCATCGTCGTCCAGGCCGACCGCATCGAGCAGGCGCTGCAGGGTCTGCAACGACTGGCGCGGATGGAGCCGGCGCCGGCGACGGCGGTGGTGGTGGCGGAGGCGGCGGCGCAGGCGGTCGAGCGGGTGCGCGAGCGAGCCGCGGCGCGCGGCACCTCGGTCGAGGTCGGCGGCGGGCCGGAGGCGGCCGTGCAGGTCAACCTGGACCAGCTGCTCACGGCCGTGGACGAGCTGCTGGACAACGCCGTCCGGCTCGCCCCGCCCGGGTCGGTGGTGTCCCTGTCGTGGACCGCCGACGAGCCGGGCCGGGCGCACCTGCACTGCGACGACCGGGGACCGGGCGTCGCCGCCGACCAGCTCGCGAGCATCCGGCGGCCGTTCTTCTCCACCGACCGGACCCGCCTCGGTCTCGGGCTGGCGCTGGTCGAGCGGGTGTGTCACCTCTCGGGCGGCAGCCTGGCGTGCTCGAACCGGCCCGGCGGCGGCTGCCGCTTCACCCTCGAGCTGCCCGCGGCCGCGGGCGCGAGGTGAGCCGGTGGTGTCGGTGCTGATCGTCGAGGACGAGGTCGACCTGGCGGCCAACATCGCCACCTACCTGGAGTCGTTCCCGAACGAGGTCGAGACCGTCACCGCCATCTCCGGCGAGGAGGGGGTCAAGGTCGTCGAGGCGCGGGCGGTCGACGTCATCCTGACCGACCTGCGGCTGCCGGGCATGGACGGCATCGAGCTGCTGCGCCGCGCTCTGGCCCTGCGGCCCCGGACCAAGGTCGTGGTCATGACCGCTTACGGCTCGGACGAGGTGCGCAGCCGGGCCCTGCGCGAGGGCGCCCTGCGCTTCATCGAGAAGCCGGTCGACCTCGGCCGCCTGCGCCGGCTGGTGCTGGAGCTCGCGGCCACGCCGGGGGGCTGGTCGGGCTCGTTCCGCGGGCTCGACATGTTCGACTTCACCCAGCTCTTCGCCATGGCCCGCAAGAGCCGGATCATCAGCGCCTCGCTCGGGTCGCGCCGGGGGACGCTGGTGTTCCGCAGCGGTGAGCTGGTGTTCGCCGCCACCGACACGCTGAGCGGCGCCGAGGCGTTCTTCGACATGGTCGAGTGGGAGGGGGGGGTGTTCGACGACCGGCCGTCGGACGGCGCGGACGACTTCGCGCCCAACGTCGAGGTGTCGACCACCTTCCTGCTCATGGAGGCGGCCCGCCTGCGGGACGAGCGCACCCGTCACGGCGCCGGCGACGCGGGTGGGGACGAGGCGGGCCCGGCCTGGCTGAGCGACGAGGGCGCCGCCATCCCGGGGCAGCCGGCGGAGCCGGTGGTCGCCAGTCTCGAGCCGGCGCTGACCGCCGCCCTGCGCTCGCTCCTCGCGGGCCAGGGCTGGTCCGGCTGGGGCGCCGTGGTCGCCTCCTCGGGCGCGCTGCTGGCCGAGTGCGGCGCGCTGGCGGTGCCCCAGGAGCAGCTCTGGGGCTCGCTGCGGCGGGTGGTCGACGGCTACCCCCGGCGCGGGCTGCGGCGGCTGATCGTCGAGGACGGGGGCGGGACGGTGGTGGCGGCGCCGCTCGCGAGCGGCCGCTGGCTGGTGCTGGTGAGCGGCGGCGAGGAGCGCACCGGGGCCATCTCCCGCCGGGTCGAGCGGCTGGTGCAGGCGCTCGACGGCGGTTGAGGCGGTGCGGACGGGATCGACACCGGGATCGGGAGGGGACAGATGCCGAAGCTGACGTACCTCGGGCACTCCGCGTTCGCCGTCGAGGGGAGCGCGGGCAAGGTCGTGGTCGACCCGTTCCTGACCGGCAACCCGCTGGCCGCCGCCCGGCCGGAGGAGCTGCGGGTCGACGCGGTGCTGCTGACGCACGGCCACGGCGACCACCTGGGCGACGCGGTGGCCATCGCGCGCGGCTCGGGCGCGACCATCGTCGCCCCGTTCGAGCTCGCCAACTACTGCGCCGGGCAGGGCGCCACGGTCCACCCGATGCACATCGGCGGGGCGCGGACCTTCCCCTGGGGCCGGGTCAAGCTGACCATCGCCCACCACGGCTCCTGCGCCCCGGACGGGACCTACACCGGCAGCCCGTGCGGCTTCCTGGTCACCATGGACGGCCGCACCCTCTATCACCCGGGCGACACCGGCCTGTTCCTCGACATGCAGCTGATCGGCGAGATGAACCGCATCGCGGTGGCCCTCCTGCCGATCGGCGACAACTTCACCATGGGGATCGAGGACGCGGTCAAGGCCACCGAGCTGCTGCGACCGGAGCTGGCGGTGCCGATGCACTACCGCACCTTCGACGTCATCGACGCCGACCCCGGCGAGTTCGTCCGGCAGGTGGAGGCGCGCGGCCTGGCGGCGCGGGTGGTCGCCCCCGGCGAGAGCCTGGAGTACTGAGGTCGGGGCGGCCGGCCGTCAGCCCAGCCGCCTGCCCGGGCGGTCGCGGACCGTCACGGCTCGACGCTGGCGCGGTCGCGCGGGGCTGCTGCTACACTCCCCCCGCCCGAGGACGGACCCGCACGGGATCGGTCCCGGCAGAGGAGGGAGCATGAGGCGAGCGCTGGTGCTGGTCGCGGTGGTGCGCTGGGGTCGACGGCTGCCCTGGCGCTGGACGGCTACCCAAGGACCACTCTGGCCGAGGACGCCACCGCCACCTGGTGCGGCTTCTGCCCGGACGCCTACGACGGGCTCGACGTGGTGCACGAGGAGTACGACTGGGGCGAGTTCCTCAGCGTGCGCTACTACTCGTCGTCCAACGGCGGCGGCCTCTCCACGCCGGAGACCGACGCCGCCATCGCCTACTACGGCGTCACCGGCTACCCGACGGTCCTCTTCAACGGCACCGAGCGCTACGTCGGCGGCGGCGACTTCGTCGCGACCGGCGCGCCCTACGTGGGGATCGTGGAGGGGGCGTACTTCGACCCCGCGCCGGTCCGCATCCAGGTGCAGTCCTTCGACCCGGCCACTGGCGCCCTCTCGGTCCTGGTGACGATGTACTCGGAGACCGACAGCCTCGACAACGACTTCATCCGCTTCATCCTCATCGAGGACGACGTCACCGCCGAGTACACGCACGTCACCCGCGACATCGTCTCGCAGCCCATCACCCTCTCCGGCGCGGGCAGCACGGCGAGCTTCAACCCCACCTTCACCGTCGACCCGTCGTGGGACACCGCCAGCCTGCACGCGGTGGCGTTCGTGCAGCGGGCGGCGACCAAGGAGATCGTCCAGGCCGCGTCGTCGTACCCGCTCGCCGACTACGCGGTGCGGGCGATGGTGCCCTCGTCGCGGCACCAGATCGGGCCCTCGACCGGGGCCCAGGTCGGCGACGACTTCACGATCGCCAACGTCGGCCTGGCCGACACCTTCACCATCGGCCTGGTCGTCGACGAGGCGCCCGCCGGCTGGGTGCTCGCCTTCTGCGACCAGGGCGGCGCCTGCCACTTCTCCCCCTGGGAGTTTCCCCTCGGCGTCGACGAGACCTTCGCCTTCCACGTCAACGTCATCCCCAACTCGAGCGGCTTCGCGCGCTACCACTTCGAGGTGGGCTCGCCCAACCTCGGCTGGACGCTCGAGATCCCCTTCACCTACCTGTCCGACGACCTCGACGTGCTGGTGGTCGACGACGACGGCGGCGAGGAGCACGAGACCTACCACACCCTCGCCCTGGCGGCCGCCGGCCGGTCCTACGGCGTCTGGGACCTGGCCGCGGAGAAGCTGGACTCGCGCGTCGCCGCGACCTACCGCACCCTCGCCTGGGACGTGGGCTGGAACTACCCGTCGCTCGACGCCACCGACCGGGCGTTCGTGCAGACCTACCTCGACGCCGGCAACAACCTGTTCATCTCCGGTCAGGACGTCGGCTGGGAGCTCGGCTACTCGCAGAGCGGCAACTACAGCCCGACCTTCCTCCACAACTACCTGCACGCCAGCTACGTCCGCGACGACACCAACCTCTACAACCTGCTCGGCGTGGCCGGCGACCCTCTCGGCGACGGCCTGGCCTTCACCATCGACGGGCCGGGCCTGCCCAACTACCAGCAGTACCCGGACGAGCTCAACCCCTACGACGCGAACGCGGTCGAGTGCATCACCTACCAGGGCGGCTACGGCGCCGCCATCCGTGCCGACCACGGCACGGCCGGGGCGAAGGTCGTCTACCTGGGCTTCGGCTTCGAGGGGATCAGCACTCAGGACAGCCGCAACGAGGTCATGGCGGCCTCGATCGACTGGATCGAGGGGATCGTGTTCCGGGACGGGTTCGAGGTGGGCGACACGGGCAACTGGTCGCTGGAGAGCCCGTAGCCCTCGCCGGCTGGCGCGGCCTCACCCGGCCGGGTCCGGGGAGCAGACGCGGAAGCCGAGGTGGTCGAGGACCAGGGTGAGGACGTAGCCGCCGCGGGACGCGACCCGGTGGTAGGCCTCCATCGACGCCCAGCCGCCGCCCCGCAGCAGCCGCCACTGCTCGTGCTGGGACAGGGTCTCGTCCGCGTCGGCGCCGGGCCCGTCGAGGCACCAGTCGGCGGCGTTGCCGGCCATGCCCCGCACGCCGTAGGGCGACTCGTCGGCCGGGAAGCTCTCGACCGCCGCCAGCCGCATGCCGTCGCGGTGGGAGCCGTTGCCGTTGCAGAAGGTGGCGTCGAAGTCGTTGCCCCAGGGGAAGAAGCGGCCGTCGACGCCGCGCGCCGCCTTCTCCCACTGGCGCTCGTCGGGCAGGGTCAGGCGGCGGCCGTCGCTCACGGAGCGCCACCGGCAGTAGGCCATGGCGTCCTCCCACGACACCGCCACCACCGGCCAGTCCTCCTCCCACCACACCGGCGCGCCCTGCAGCCGGCGGCCGCCGCAGCCCGCCGCGGCCCGGGCGGCGGTCGGCACGAGGTGGCGGCCGGCCTCGTCCCGCGGCCAGTACTGGCCGCCGTCAGGGGCCGAGCGGGGGCAGCGCCGGTGGGCCTCGGCCGGGTCGCGGTCGGCGAGGGCGTGCAGGAACTCGAGGTACTCGCGGCAGGTCACCGGGTGGCGGGCCATGAAGAACTCGGCCACGTCCACCAGGCGGCGGGGCCCGCTCGCCACCGACTCCGGGTCGCCGCCGACCAGGCATGACCCGCCCGGCACCTGGACGAAGCCGCTGCCGACGGCGCTCGGGGGGCGGAGGTCGACGGTCGGGCTGGCGGACCCGCCGCGACCGACCCAGACCGGGCAGCGCAGGTCGGCGTGGCCCGCGCGGCGGAGCAGGCAGAGGTAGGATCCGGTGGCGAGGGGAATGCGACCGGTGGGGGTCGTGCCGAGGCGGTTGTGGTCGCCGCACTGCGCCTCCGGCGCGAGCTCGGCGGCGACCGCGGCGAGCTCGTGGCCGAACGGTCGCGCCCCGCCGGTCTCGACCGGCACCGGCAGCAAACGCCGGTCGTGCTCGTGGTATCGGAACAGGTAGACCTCCGCCCCGGCCGGGGACGAGGACAGCTCGAGCCAGCCGTCGCCGCGCAGGCGTTCGGCGAACGCGCCGGGGTCGTGGCGCTCGAGCAGGGAGCGGAAGTACACCGCCTCCTCCTCGTCGCCCCGCTCCTCGGCCGTCTCCAGCCGCTGCCACAACAGCTCGCACAGGCCGACTCGCGCCGGCTCGAGGTCGGGGGCGTAGCTCAGGGCCGCGGTGAAGGCGCCGGTGGCGGCGGAGAAGGCCTGGGCCGCCTCGCTCCGCAGCCGCCGCACCTCGGTCTCGGCCTGCCACAGCGGCCGCTTGACCTCGACCGGCTGCCACGGCTCGACCCGCCGCCGGAGGCGCGCCACC
>CAYTJW010000172.1:0-8809 GCA_964438135.1 uncultured Thermoanaerobaculia bacterium | reverse complement strand
GAGGCGGTAGCCGCCGGGCGCGGCCGGGTCCGAGACCGCGCGGAGGTTGGTCTGGCTCTCGAGCTTCGCGAGCAGCTCCGGAAGCGGCAGGGTATGCGCCGGCGGCCGCTCGAGGTCCGGCACCGGCCACAGGCGGATCGTGCCCTCCATCCCGCCGGCGGCGACCCAGTCGCCCCGGCGCGAGATCGCCACCGCGGCGACCGCCTCGGTCAGGCCGAGGAGGAGGTGCGGCTCCTCCCCGGTGGCCGGGCCGACCCGCACCACGCCGTCGTACGAGCCGGTCGCGACGACGGTGCCGCTCGCGTCGAGCGCGATGCACTGGACGCGGTCGCCGTGGCTGGCCAGGCGGCGCGCGGCGCCGGAGGCGGGGTCGAGGAGATAGGCGGCGGCGGAGCCGGAACCATCCTGGGCGCCGAGCCCGAACGCCAGCAGGTCGGCGGCGCTGCGCCGCACCCCGTACACGAGATGCCCCGCGTGCTCGCCGTCGGGGGCCCACAGGGGACGGGAGCTGCCCGCGGCGACGTCGTGGAGGCGGATCCCGAATTCGCCCCAGGAGAGCAACCCCCCGCCGGCGAGGAAGAGCGTCCCGCCGATGGGCTTCCGGTCGCCGGCGTCGAGCCGCGCGACCTCGCGGCCGCTCGCGAGGTCCCAGACCCGGACCACGCGCTCTTCCTCGGGGCCCACGGAGCCCCCGGCCGCGGCCAGCCGCCCGTCGTCGCTCAACGTCAGCCTGGCGGCGGTGTCGGAGAAGCCCGGCAGCTGCCGCACCGCGCCCTCGGTGGAGACGAGGGCCACGCCCCGGAGCGTGGTGCCCACCGCCAGCAGCGTGCCGTCCGCGCTCGCCTCGAGGTCCTGGAGGTAGCCGAAGGGTTGAGGGTTCTCGAGCAGGGTCCTGGCGGGCGGGGGCGGGTCCCCGGCCAGGGGCCAGAGGCGGAGGCTGTGGTCGTCCGAGCTGGACGCGAGCCAGCTCGAGTCCGGGGCGAACGCCAGCCCCTTGACACAGGACCTGTGGCCGACGAGCGTCCGGGCGGCCCGCTCGTCGAGCGGCCAGATCGTCGTGTTGCCCGCCCCGGTCGCCGCGACCCAGGTCCCGTCCGGGTGGATGCTCAGGCCGCAGCCCCCCACACCTCCTTCATGGCGCGGGGTGACCGGCCTCGCCTCGGCCGGCCAGCCCAGGTTCCACACGCCCGCCCCGTGCGCGCTGCCCAGGGCGGTGATCCAGCGGGCGCGCCGGTCCATGCGGAGGAGCCCTGGCAGGTCCCCGCAGTCCGCCTCCTCGTCGTTCAGCACGATGGTCCGTCCGGGCTCGGCCGAGCCCCCCTCGAGCCGCCAGACCCGGAGGGCGCGGGCCCCCTCGCTCGTTGGCTGCCCGCACGAGACGAAGGTCGCGGCGTCGGCGCTGAAGACGTTGTGGCCGTAGTCCCCCTTCCCGTCGAGCCGAGCCGTCTCCTCGCCGGTCGCGACCGACCACACCCGGACCGTGCCGGTCTGGTCGCGCGCCGCGATCGCCCGGCCGTCCGGGGACGCCACGAGCCACCGGATCGGGACCTCGTGGCGGGCGAGCACCCGCGCCGGCGCGCCACCTTCGAGCGGCTGCAGGACGATCTCCCGGCCGACCGGGACCGCGAGCCAGTTCCCCGTCGGGTCGACCGCCGGCAGCGTGGGAAACCTGCGGCGCTCGCCGTTCACCTCGACCTCGAAGGTCGGCGGGTCGCGGAACCAGGCGCTCAGGTCGAAGCGCAGCTCCACGGGCGCCGCCGAGCGCCGCAGCGGGAGGGTGTGCAGCACCGCGCTGCCCGGCTCGAGCTCGAGGTAGGCGAGCCGTGGTGGATGGCCGGGGGAGGCGAGCACGACCGGGGGGCCGCGCCACTCGAGCTCGCCGAGCAGGGCGCCGGCCGGGAGCTCCCAGGCCCTGAGAGCCTCGTCATGGGCGTGGATCACGACGTCGCCGTCGGGTGGGAAGAGAAAGCCGTTTCCCATGACCTCGCCGTACCGGAACGTGGAGTGCGAGCCGTCCCTCGACCACACCAGCACCTCGCCGAACGCTTCCCCGCACAGCCACCGCCCGTCGGGGCTGAACGCGAGCCGGTAGGGGCTCCGATCGCCTGCGACGAAGGCGATCGGGCCGTGGGCCATGGCGTCGAGCGCCAGCCGGCGCGCCTCGGTCGAGTCCGCCCGCTCGAGGCTGGCGATGGCGTAGGCGAGCGCCCCGGTCGGGTAGGCTTCGACGCCGACCGAACGCCCGAGCGCCACCAGGCGGCTGGCGTCGGTGCGGGTCAAGGCGGCCCGCGTTCGGCGCAGCGACGTGCCGACGACCGCCAGGACGCAGGCGAGGACCAGGATCGTCGCCGCGACCGCGATCCGCCGCCGCCGTCGCCGCCTCCCAGCGAGCGCGACCATGGCGGTGCCGAACGCCTCCTCGACAGCGGACAGGCCGCCGGGGTAGCGGGCACGCCAGAGCGTGTACTCGGTGACGGCGTTGCCGGTCCAGAGCAGGTCCTCGGGCCGCTTCCGCTCCTCCCACAGCCGCGCCGCCTGGCGGAGCTGGTCGCGCAGCTGGAGCGAGTCCGCGTCCTGGGTCTGCCAGCGCACCAGCCGCGGCCAGGAGCGCAGCAGCGACTCGTGCACCACCTCGACGCGGTGGTGCCAGGTCCCGTCGGCGCCCTCGAGCTCGAACGAGGTCAGCAGGCGGGCGTCGACCAGGGCGGCGAGCACCCGCTCCGCCTCGGGCCGCTGCGCCTCCGGGAAAACCGAGAGCAGCTCCCCCCACTCCAGCACGCAGCGGGTCTGCTGGCCCGTGGCCAGGTTGCGGAAGAGCTCGCGGACGACCGGGACGCTGCCCTCGCCCAGCCGCTCCAGGGTCGCCTCGGCGTGCTGGGCGAGGGCGCCGGCCACCCCGCCGATCCGCTCGTACGCCGCCCGGGTGAGCAGCTTGCGCTCCCGGTCCCGCTCCTCCCACAGCCGCGACACCGCGAAGGCGAGCAGCGGCAGGGCGCCCCGCTCCCCCTCGACCGCGGCCAGCATCTCGTCGACCAGCGGGTCGTCCGAGAACGCGAAGCCGAGCCGCCGCGCCGGCTCCACCAGCGCCCGGCGCAGCGCCTCCCCCGCAGGTGGGTACAGCGGCGTGAGGCTCTCGAAGACGCCGCGCAGCGGGGCAAACGCGCCGCACCGGAGGAGGAAGTCGTCGCGCAGGGAGAGCAGGACGTGCACGCCGGGCAGCTCCGCCAGCCGCCCCAGCAGCTCGGCGAAGCGCGCCTGCACCTCCTCGCCGTTGAGGGTGAAGAGCTCCTCCGCCTGGTCGACCACGACGAGGGCGCCGTCGCACCCTTCGGCCCACCGTGCCACCAGCGCCGGCCCCACCTCCGGCCGGTGGAAGTCGATCAGCTGCTGCGTCACCTCGACGTCGCCGGCGAAGAAGGGCGCCAGGGCGCGTGCGACCCCGGCGAACGGCGCCTGCCCCGGCGTCGCCACCAGGCACCGCCAGCGCGGCGGCGCGTGCGCCACCAGGCCCGCCCGCACGAAGCTCGTCTTGCCGGCACCCGACGGCCCGATCAGCGCCAGGAGCTTGCGCTCCGGGATCTTCCGCCACAGCGCCGCCACCTCCTCCTCGCGGCCGAAGAACCGCTCCGCGTCCGCCTCCGTGAACGAGGCCAGGCCCGGGTACGGCCGCGCCTCCTGCCGCTTCCGCTCCGCCACCCGCGCCGGCGTCGACTCGAGCGCCGCCTCGAGGGCGAGGGCCACGTCGCGCGCGGTCGAAAACCGGTCCTCCGGGCGCTTCTCGAGACACGTCGCCACCACCCCCTGCACCGCCCGCGGCACGCTTGAGGGCAACGGCGGTGGGTCGCGGCTGACGATCGCCGCGATCACCTCGCCGTAGGAGTCGCCCGCGAACGGCCGGGTGCCGGCCAGCATCTCGTACAGCACCACCCCGAGCGCGAACAGGTCCGCCCGGTGGTCGACCGCCTTGCCCCGCGCCTGCTCCGGCGCCATGTAGGCCGGCGTCCCCACCACCCGCCCCGCCTCGCTCGCGGTCGGCGCCTCGGTCATGGTCGCGCCCTCGAGACCCCCGGCCTCCACCAGCTTCGCCAGCCCGAAGTCGAGGATCTTCACCACCCCGTCGGTTGTGACGAACACGTTGTCCGGCTTGAGGTCGCGGTGGACGATCCCCCGCTCGTGCGCCGCAGAAAGGCCCCGCGCCACCTGCACCGCGAGCGAGACCGCCCGCCCCACGGTCAGGTCGCCGGCCTGGATGCGGCGGGAGAGCGGCTCCCCCGCGAGCAGCTCCTCGACCAGGTACGGCGCCCCCTCGTGCTCGCCGACGTCGAATATGGCCAGGATGTTGGGGTGGGACAGCGCCGCCGTCGCCCGCGCCTCCTGCTCGAAGCGCCGCAGCCGGTCGCGGTCCGCCGCGAAGCGCGCCGGCAGCACCTTGACCGCCACCTCGCGCCCGAGCCTCCTGTCCCGCGCCCGCCACACCTCCCCCATCCCGCCCGCCCCGATCGGCCCCAGGACCTCGTACGGCCCGAGGCGCACCCCGGCGGCCAGCGTCATCCACTCACCCCCGCGCGCCGCGCCGTCACCGTCACGCCACCCCCGAAGGCGTAGCTCGTTCCTGCTCGGATCTGACCTCGCCAGTGTAGCAGTGACACGGGTTGCGTGGTGACGCTCATGCCAGGTGACGCGCTCCGCCACCGTGAACGAGAAAGAGGCGAGACGGGCTGCAGCTCACGCATCCGCGTGTTACGCTGTTTCCGTGGGGGATCGACGTCATGGAGACCCAGAATGTCACGCTGAGCCTGCCCAAGGAGCTCTTGCGACAGGCCAGGCACGTCGCCGTCGAACGGGGCACCTCGCTGTCGAGACTGCTCGCCGAGTACATGGAGAGGGCGGTGCGGGACGAGGAGCGGTACGCCGCGGCTCGGCGACGCATGAGCCGCCGGCTCGCCCGCGGGCTCGCCCTCGGCACCTGCGGCGAGCGCCCTGCACCCCGCGAGGCGCTGCATGAGCGGTGAGTTCGTCGACACCAACGTGCTGGTGTATGCGTTCGACACCACGGCCGGCGTCAAGCACGAGCGGGCGAGGGCGCTGGTGGAGCGCCTGTTTGACGAGCAGCGTGGCCTCGTCAGCACCCAGGTCCTCGCCGAGCTCCTGGTGACGCTCACCCGCAAGGTCGCACGCCCGGTGCCGGTGAAGGTGGCGGTCGAGATCGTGGAGGACCTCTCGACCTGGCCGGTCTTCGCCCCCGCACCGACCGACCTCGTTGCTGCCGCGCTGACCGCAGAGCGTTACCGGGTGCACTTCTGGGACGCGCTGGTCGTGCGCGCCGCCCAGTGCCTCGACGCTCAGGTGCTGTGGAGCGAGGACCTCAACCCGGGTCAGCGCTACGAGGGCGTCGAGGTTCGCAACCCGTTCCTCCCCACCCCTGACACCGTCTGACCGCGGCTCTCCCGCCTGCGCCGCTCACGGCTGCCACTCCGGCACGGTCGCCCATCCCGGGAACGGGCCGGGGACGAGGCGGTAGCCGCCAGGTGCGGCCGGGTCCGAGACCGCGCGCAGGTTGGTCTGGCTCCGGACAGGTGTTCGCGGTAGGGATGGGCCTTGCGGCCCACCCCCCGCACAGATCCCGGCGAGCGGGACTACCGCACCGGGCTCCTGCCTCGGGTCAGACGTGCAGGCGTTGCTCTGGGTAAGCATGCAGGACTCGGGGTTTCGGGAGCCAGGCGTCGGCGAGGCTCCAGATGTTGCTCCACTTCCACCGGCTGCGCTGGCTGCGCCGTTTGCGCGCGCGGAGCCAGAGTCGCACTAGGTGGTAGCGGAGAGCCCACAGAGCCCGAGTGTTGCCCGGCACGGCATAGTAGGCGCAGTGGCCCACGACTACCGAGCGGAGCCACGCCCCGGTCTCGGCGACAGGGCGGTGCAGTCGTCGTCGGAGCTCGATCTTGAGCAGCGTGAGCTTGGCTCGCATCCGCTTGTTGACCGTGTGGCGGTGGACCTGGAAGCTCCCCTTCAGGGTCGTCCCACAGATGTGGGTGAACCCCAGGAAGGAGAATGTCTCGGGTCTTCCCTCGCCTCGCTTCTCTCGGTCCTCGCGCGCGAAGCGTCCGAACTCGATCAGGCGAGTCTTCTCGGGATGAAGCTCGAGCCCGAAGCTGGCCAATCGCTGGCGCAGCTCCCCCAGGCATCGCTCTGCCTGTGCTCGGTGCTGGAATCCAATCACGAAGTCGTCGGCGTAGCGCACCACGACCACGTCGCCCCGGTCCTTTCGGCGCCAGGACTGCATCCAGAGATCGAGCACATAGTGCAGGTAGATGTTCGCCAGCAGGGGCGAGATGCTCCCCCCCTGTGGCGTCCCCCGCTCCTGGACAGCGACCACGCCGTCCTCCAACACACCGGCGTGCAGCCACTTCTTGACGTGGCGGATCACCCGCCGGTCCCCGATTCGGTGCTCGAGGAATCGGATCAGCCACTCGTGATTGATGGAGTCGAAAACCCACGAATGTCCGCGTCGAGCACCCAGCTCACCTTCCTCCGCTTGATTCCGACCGTCAGGGCGTCCAGCGCGTTGTGCTGGCTGCGCCCTGGCCGGAACCCGAAGGAGAAACCGACGAAGTCCTCCTCGTAGATGGCATTCAGCACCTCGACCGTCGCACGCTGGACGATCTTGTCCTCCAGCGTCGGCACGCCGATCGGGCGCGTCCGGCCATCCGCCTTCGGGATGTGTACCCTCCGGACGGGACTCGCTCGGTACGCTCCGCGTCGCAGCCTCGCGGACAGGTCCTCGAGGTTAGCCTCGAGCCCCTCTCCGTAGGCCTCCCACGTCATCCGATCCACACCCGTAGCTCCTTTCCGATTCAGGGCGCGGTACGCCTCTTCGAGGCGTCGTACGTCGTAGACGTGGTGCCAGAGCGCGGTGAACCGCTGCCGCCGATCTCGGCGCGCAGCCTGCCGTATCCGTGACAACGGCGCATTCAGATCTGCCCGGCTCTGTGTCCGGTCCCTGGGCCCCTGTCCCGGATTCCCCTCGACCAGCCGACTTCCCTCCACCGACTCCGCAGACGACGGCGCACCGTCGCCCTTGTTCGCCGGCTTCTCAGGTACTACGCAGCTGTCAGACTTCCTCGAGCCGTTCATCGCAGACGTGCCCTCGTCGGTTCTCTGCGCGGACCGGTCGGCCATCTTCCGCCGGCCCACTCGAGGATCTCTCGGCTCCCGCCCGGGAGGTTTCGAACGCGCGCGCGGGGTCTTCGACCACGCAGGGCCCGGCTGCACTGACCATGACGCGCAGCGCGGCGTTGCCCCTCGCCCACGTGGACGGCGGAGGCACCCTGAACACAATCGTGATTTTCGAGGCTCAATACCCGGCTCGCAGTTCCCCCTGTCAACGCTTGAACGCCGACCTCTCGGTCGACGCCCCATGACTCGGGGCCGTAATGGCTGGTCAGGCCTTTCACGTAGGGGACTTCAACCCCCGACCTCCCGTCGGTTTGTGCCGACGCTCCCACGTGTCACGAAGTTCATGATGCCAGAGGGTTGCGGCAAGCACGACGCGGATGCCCGTCAAGGTCGTGATGCTCGTGACACCTGGCGCACCTTCGACGGTTCCCTCGCGAGCGGACGCTCGTGGCGCTCCTCGGTCGAGCCAAGCGCAGCGAAATGCCAGCATGTCGGCCCTGGAACCCAGGCGACCTGCAGCTTGAGGTCGCGGGCGAGCCACACCTCCCCCATGCCGCCCCGCCCCAGCCCCCCCCCGCACCTCGTAGCGGCCGCCCAGGCGCCGCACCGCCGGCGGTCCGGACTGGCGCTCGGTCGCGGTCGAGACCGGCGACCCGTCCGCGGTCGGGGGACGCCTGGCCACGGCTACCCGCCCCCGCCAGGTGCGGCGACCCGCCGCAACGCGCTCCGCGTCCCGGCCATGCTGCGTTGCTCCTGGGCAGGAGTGTAGCCGAGGTCGCGCCCGACCTGCGCGGCCCCGACCCCGGCTCGCGCGTTGCTCACGGCTGCCACTCCGGGACGGTCGCCCAGCCCGGGAAGGGCCCGGGCTCGACCTTCCAGCCGGCGGGAGAGGAGCGGTCGCGCACCGCGCGGAGGTTGGTCAGCGACTCGAGCTTCGCCACCAGCTCGGCGTGGGGCAGGGCGTGCAGCGGCGGCTTCCCGAGGTCCGGCATCGGCCACAGGCGGATGGTGCCGTCCTCGCCCGCCGAGGCGATGCGGCGCCCGTCGGGCGAGACCGCGACGCTCCGGACCGGGCCGGCGTGGCCGTAGAGCAGGTGCGGCTCCTCGCCGCTCGAGGGGCCGACCCGCACCACGCCGTCGAGGTCCCCGGTCACGAGGGTCGCGCCCGAGGGGTCGAGGGCGCAGCTCGAGACGCGGTCGCCGTGCGAGGCGATCTCGCGCCGCACGCCCGAGGCGAGGTCGCGGACCGCGGAGGTGCGGCGCGAGCCGCTCCCCTCAGACAGGGAGCACGCGACGGGGCCGGAGTCGGGGGCCGCCCCCGAGCGGAGCCGGGCCGCCTCGGCGGGGAGCAGGGCGCGGTTGCCGCCGCTGGCGAGGTCCCACTCCCGCAGGCCGGAGTCGCCGTCCGCGAGCAGGTGGCGGTCGTCGGCGAAGAGCACCGACGGCGTCCCCGCCCGGCCCAGCACCACCGATCGCGGGCCGGTCAGGTTGCGGAGCAGGGCCATGGTGCCGTGGGCGGTGGCCAGCCAGGAGCCGTCCGGGCTGAAGGCGACGTCGGTGATGTCGCCCACCGAGGTCTCGCGCAGGGGCAGCGGCTCGGCCGCGGCCGGGGCCGCGAGGTCGAACAGGAACATCA
>CAYTJW010000171.1:0-8854 GCA_964438135.1 uncultured Thermoanaerobaculia bacterium | reverse complement strand
GGACGTGGAACAGGGGGGATCCATGCGCAGGAGTCACGTCGTCGCGGGCGTGCTGATGGTCTTCGTCGGGGGTGTCTCGGTCGCGCTGGCGCAGGACGCGCCGGTCACCACCCCGCAACCCGGGGTGCCCGAGGTCTTCACCCTCCAGGGCGAGTTCGTCCGCCTGGCGTACAACCACGAGGGCTGGGTCACCCTCGGCTACCGGGTGGCCAACCAGGAGGTGGGCAAGGAGTGGATGCTGCTCGACATCGGCATCACCCTGGTCGACGACGCGAAGCCCTACACGCTGAAGCGCGAGGCCTTCACCGTCACCTGCCCGGACGGGACCGTGGTGCCGCTGGCGAGCCAGCGCGACATCATGGAGGCCGGCTACCTCCCGGCGCTCAACCGCCGGGCGCAGGTGGCCAAGGACTCGGTCGACTACTTCCCGCCCCTGGCGAGCACCCCGTGCCGGCTCCGGTTCTTCGCCCCTGCCGGCAAGATCGTGTTCGACCAGGCCGAGCTGGACGTGCAGCGCGCCTGCTTCGGCCGCCTCTTCTTCCACCTCCCCGGCGGCATCCAGCTCGGCCAGCACTGGCTCAACGTCCAGTTTGCGAGCAGCGTGGTGCGGGTGCCGTTCCGCACCCTCACCGAGGACGAGGAGAAGCTCCTCCGCACGAAGTGGCAGGACTTCAAGGAGCAGCACGAGAAGGCGATGGCCGAGATGTGGGAGTGAGGGGGCGGGGAGGCGTCGCGGCCGGCCGCCGCCGGGCGAGAGCCCCCCGGCGGCGGGTCGCCGCCCGCCGACCGGGATGGGGGCCGAGCCCGGCCCGTGGTACGATCCGCCGGCCCTGAGTGCGCCGTCAGAGGAGGATCCCATGCTTCGTCCGATGAGCTTGCTGGTGTTCGCCGCTGTCCTCCTGGTCACCCTGCCCGCCGCCGCCGCCGACAACGGCTTCTACCTCGGCGCCAGCGTCGGTGACGCCGCGATCGAGAGCGAGGAGCTCGGCGGGGCCGAGCTCGACAGCGACGACCTCGGCTACAAGGTGTTCGTCGGCTACCGCTTCATCACCTTCCTCGGCGCCGAGGGCAGCTACGTCGACTTCGGCGCCCCCGAGGACGACCTCGCGAGCGTCGACGCCCACTACGAGGCGTCGGTGGACGGCTTCGACCTGTTCGCCGTCGGCTACCTGCCGCTCGGCATCGCCGACATCTTCGCCAAGGCGGGGATGGTCGACTGGGACGCCGACGTCGAGGGGACCGTCGGCGACCTCCCCTTCTCCGGCTCCGACAGCGGCACCGACCCGGCCTACGGGCTCGGCGTGCAGCTCCGCATCCAGTCCTTCACGCTGCGGGTCGAGGGCGAGCTGTTCGACATCGAGGGCACCAAGAACGTGTACCTGATCTCGGCCGGGGCCGCCTTCACCTTCTAGCCCCCGGCGGCCGCCGCCGGCGCCTCGCCGGAGGGGAAGGGAACGAGTCGCGATGAAGGTCGTCATCGTCGGCGGAGTGGCCGGGGGCGCGTCGTGCGCGGCGCGGTTGCGGCGGCTGGACGAGCGCGCCGAGATCGTCCTGGTCGAGCGCGGGCCCTACGTCTCGTACGCCAACTGCGGCCTGCCCTACCACGTCGGCGGCGTGATCCCGGACGAGGAGAGCCTGCTGGTCTCTGACGCCGCGACCTTCCGCAGCTGGTTCGCGGTCGACGTGCGGACGCGCTCGGAGGCGGTCGCCATCGCGCCGGGGGCGAGGACCGTCGACCTCGCGGACCTCGCCACCGGCGAGGTGACGACCGAGGGCTACGACGCCCTGGTGCTGGCCCCCGGCGCGGCGCCGATCCGGCCGCCGCTCCCGGGCATCGACCTGCCCGGCATCTTCCACCTGCGGACCGTGCCCGACGCCCGCCAGATCCGCCACTGGATCGACACCCTCGCCGCGTCCCACCGGCCGCCGCGCGCGGTCGTGGTCGGCGGCGGCTTCATCGGCCTGGAGATGGCGGAGAACCTGACCCACCGCGGGCTGGAGGTGACCGTGGTCGAGCTGCTCGACCAGGTCCTGGCGCCGCTCGACCCGGAGCTCGCCCGGCTGGTCGAGGCCCACCTCGCCCGGCACGGCGTCCGCCTCGCCCTCGGCGACGGGGTCGCCTCCTTCGAGCGGCGCGCCGACGGCTCGCTCGAGGTGCTGACCGCGTCCGGCGCGCGCCACCCGGCGGACCTCGTCATCCTCGCCCTCGGCGTGCGCCCGGAGGTCGGCCTGGCCCGTCGGGCCGGGCTCGAGATCGGCCGCCTGGGCGGCATCCGCGTCGACCAGCACATGCGCACCAGCGACCCGCACGTCTGGGCCGTCGGCGACGCGGTCGAGGTGCGGGACGTGGTCACCGGCGAGTGGAGCCTGGTGCCGCTGGCGGGCCCGGCCAACCGCCAGGGCCGCATCGCCGCCGACGTCATCGCCGGTCGCGACTCCCGCTACCGCGGCACCCAGGGCACCGCCATCGTCGGCCTGTTCGGCGCCGCGGTCGCCTGGACCGGCGCCAGCGAGAAGACCCTGCGCCGGCTCGGCGACGCCGACGTCGAAAAGGTCTACCTCTTCCCCGGCTCGCACGCCGGCTACTACCCCGGGGCCAAGCCCATCGCCCTCAAGGTCCTGTTCCGGCCCTCCGACGGCCGCCTGCTCGGCGCCCAGGCGTTCGGCGAGGACAACGTCGACAAGCGGGTCAGCGCCCTGGCGGTGGCGATCCAGCACGGGGCGACGGTCGACGACCTGGAGCAGGCCGAGCTGTGCTACGCGCCCCAGTTCGGCAGCGCCAAGGACCCGGTCAACCTCGCCGGCATGGTCGCCGGCAACGTCCGCCGCGGCGACATGCCGCTCGCGCACTGGGAGACGACCGGGGGCGCCTTCGTCCTCGACGTGCGCGAGCCGGAGGAGGTGGCCGAGGCGCCCGTCGAGGGCGCGGTCAACATCCCCCTGGGGGAGCTCCGTGCCCGCCTCGCCGAGCTGCCGCGCGACCGCGAGGTCCTGGTCAGCTGCCGCTCCGGCCAGCGCGCCCACGCCGCGACCCGCATCCTGCTGCAGCACGGTTTCGCCGCCCGCAACCTCTCCTGCGGCATGCTGGCGCGGGCGATGCGGTCCCCGGGGTGACCGCCGCCCGCCGGCCGGCGCACCCGGTAGCTTTGCGGAGTGCGTGGCGACGGCTGGCCGCGGTAGTCTGGTGTCGGGCACGACCGCGCGGCGCGAGCCGCGCGGCGAGGAGGTACGAGTGACGAGGCACACGGTCCGGTCGCTGGCGGCGCTGATGGGCGTCCTCCTGGTCTCGGTCGGCTGCTCGACCAACAAGGTGGCGTCGGGCTACGACCCGGCGACCGACTTCTCCGGCTACCGGACCTTCGGCTTCTACGAGCGGCAGGGGGTGATGGCGAAGGGGGTGCTGGACCTGATCGAGGCGACGGCGACGCGGGTGCTGGAGGAGAACGGCCTCCGCCGCGTCGACTCCGAGCCCGACCTCAAGATCGCCCTGCTCGGGGGCCTGGGCGTGGTCGAGCGGACCGACGCCGTCGCCAGCACCCAGTACGGCTACAGCTGGGGCGGCGGCACCGCCGGCTACGAGTCCCTCGCCTACTGGGGGATCGCGTCGAGCGTCGAGGTCCCGATCGGCACGCTGGCCGTCGACATCGTCGACGTCAAGACCAACAGGGCCATCTGGCGCGGGGCGATCCGGCAGGCGCTCGACCCGAACAACATCGACCGCGACCTGAAGCTGGTCGAGAACGCGGTCGAGAAGCTGCTGCGTCGCTTCCCCCCCAGCTGAGACCGACCCCGGTCGCCGCCGCGCGCTGGCGGCGTCTGGCGGCCGCGGATCGGGGCGCCAGTGGCGACGGCGGCCCGGCGCCTTGCATTCCTCCCCCGCCTGATCCACCGTGGAGGGGGACCATGGCGGCGCACCCGGGAGCGGCAGCATGCGAAGCCTGAGAGCGCGGATCCTGACCAGTCACCTGCTGCTGGCGGGGGTCGTGGTCGTGGTGACGGTCGCTGGCATCCTCAACCTCCTCCAGCTCGGCCGCGGCGTCGACCGCGTCCTCGGCGAGGCCTCGGGCAGCATCGGCGCGGCGTACGCGATGAAGGAAGCGCTGGCCGAGGCCGACGCCGCCACGGCCTTCGCCCTCGCCGGCGACCCGGCCCGGGCCCGACGGCAGCTCGAGACCGCACGCAGCCGCTTCGAGGCCGGCCTCGACCTCGCCCGTCGCCACGCCGGCCAGCCGGAGGCGCGGGCGGCCTGCGACGAGATCGGCGGGCTGTGGGTCGCCTACCGCACGGCCGCGGAGAGGGTCGTCCACGCCGAGCCGGCGCCGACCGACGGGGCGGCGCGGGAGGTCCGGGCAGGGACGCTCGACGCCGCGTCGGGCCGGCTCCAGCAGCGCGTCCAGGGCCTCATGGCCGTCGGCCTGGCCGCCCTGCGGCAGGCCCGCGCGACGGCCGGGGACCAGGCCTCCCGGGCCGCCCTGGTCCGGGTGGGGGTCGCGGCCGGCGTGCTCCTGCTCGCCCTCTTCCTGGCCGTCAGGCTGGCGCGGGCGACGATGGAGCCGCTGGCCGCGCTCGAGCGCCACGCACAGGCGGTCGGCGCCGGCCACCTCGAGCGGCGCCTCGACCTCCGCCGCCGCGACGAGATCGGCACCCTGGCGGACGCCCTCAACACCATGGCGGAGCGGCTCCTCGAGGCCCGGCTCGAGGACGAGCGGCGGGCGGCGCAGGCCGAGAGCGAGCGGGCGCGGAAGGCCGCGCTGGCGGAGACCGCCAGCCTGCTGCAACGGACCGAGACCGCGGAGCAGTGCGCGCAGCAGCTCCTGTCCCGGCTCGTGCCCATGCTCGGGGCGGGCTGCGGCGCCTTCTTCCTGCTCGACGAGGTCAGCGGGCGCTACCGCCTCGCGGCGGGCTACGGCGTGCCGGGAGGCGAGGGGCCGCCACCGTCCTTCGCGCCGGGCGAGGGACTGGTCGGCCAGGCGGCGCTGGAGGGGCGACCGCTGACCCTGACCGGGGTCCCGGAGGGGTACCTGCGCGTCGTCTCCGGTCTCGGCGAGGCCCCGCCGCGGACGGTGGTGGCGATCCCGGTCCGCTCCCTGGAGCGGGTCCTGGCGGTGGTCGAGGTGGCGTCCTTCGCCCCCCTCGAGCCGGGGCAGTGGACCCTGGTCGCGGAGCTCGAGGAGCCGGTCGCCCTCAACCTCGAGATCCTGCTCCGCAGCCGCAGGACCCGCGAGCTGCTGGAGCGGACCCGGGAGCAGGCCGTGGAGCTGGAGGCGCAGCAGCAGACCCTGCTCGCGGCCGAGGAGCGGACCCGCCTGATCCTGGACTCGGCCGGCGAGGGCATCTTCGGGCTCGACACCGAGGGGCGCTTCACCTTCGTCAACCCGGCCGCCTGCCGGATGCTCGACTGGGCCCCCGAGGAGCTCGTCGGCGGGCCCTCGCACGAGCTCATCCACTCCCGCCGCGCCGACGGGAGCGCCTACGCCCAGGACGAGTGCCCGATGTTCGCGGCCTACACCCACGGTCAGGCGAGCCGGGTCGCCGACGAGCACCTCTGGCGCCGGGACGGCTCCGGCCTGCCGGTCGAGTACGGCGCGACGCCGATCGTCAAGGACGGCCAGCTGGTGGGCGCGGTCGTCAGCTTCGCCGACATCACCGAGCGCCGGCGCAACGAGCAGGCGCTGGTGGAGAGCGAGCGCAAGATCCGCCGCATCCTCGACACCGCCACCGAGGGCTTCTGGCTGGTCGACCCGCAGGCGTTCACGGTCGAGGTCAACGACGCCATGTGCCAGATCCTGGGCCGCCCCCGCGAGGAGGTCGTCGGGCGGCGGGTCTTCGACTTCACCGACGAGCACAACACCCGCATCTTCAAGGACAACATCGCCCGGCGCGCGCGCGGCGAGGCGGGGACCTACGAGGTTTCCCTGCTGCGTCCCGACGGCAGCCTGGTGCCGTGCCGGGTCAACGCCTCGCCGCTGGTCGACGAGCACGGCTCCCGGCTCGGCTCGTTCGCCCTGTTCAGCGACATCACCGAGCAGAGGCGTGCCCAGGACGCGGTCCGCGACCACGCCGCCTTCCTCCAGGCGTTGGTGGACACGATCCCGTACCCGGTCTTCTACAAGGGCCCCGACACCCGCTTCCTCGGCTGCAACCGCGCCTACGAGAAGGCCTTCGGCATCCGCCGTCAGGACATCATCGGCAAGCGCGTGCTTGAGCTGGAGTACCTGCCGGAGGCGGACCGCCGCGCGTACCAGGCCGAGGACGAGGCGGTGATCGCCGCGGCCGGGACGGTCGAGCGCGAGATGCCCATCCCGCTCGCGGACGGGCGCGTCCACGACGTGCTCTACTCGGTGTCCGGCTTCCGCCGGTCGGACGGCTCGCCGGGCGGGCTGATCGGCACCCTGGTGGACGTCTCCGACCGCAAGAAGGTGGCGGAGATCGAGCGCTTCAACCGCCTGGCGCTGGGCCGCGAGCAGCGCATCGTCGAGCTCAAGTCGCAGGTCAACGCCCTCGCCGCCGAGCTCGGCCGGACCCCGCCGTTCGCCGCCTCGGACCAGGGCGAGGTCACCGACGCGGCGCCGGAGCGACCCGGGCGGCAGCTGGCGGTCCTCGACGACGCCACCGTGCGCGCGCAGTTCGTCGAGCTGGTGCGCGAGAACGAGCTGCAGGCACTGTTCACCGACTTCTGCCAGGCGGTCGGCGTCGCCTCCGCGATCATCGACCTCGAGGGGCGGGTCATCGCCGCAGCCCGCTGGCAGCGGGTGTGCACCGAGTTCCACCGCGGCAACGCCGCCAGCTGCGCGCGCTGCGTCGAGAGCGACACCGACCTGGCGCTCCACCTCCAGGAGGGCCAGGACTACGCCATCTACCGCTGCCGCAACGGCATGACCGACTGTGCCTCGCCCATCCGGGTGGCCGGCCACCACGTCGCCAACGTCTTCATCGGCCAGTTCCACCTGGCGCCGCCGGACGACGCGTTCTTCGCCGCCCAGGCCGAGGAGCTGGGCGTCGACCCCGCCGCCTACCTGGCGGCGGTGCACGAGGCGCCGGTGGTGGACGAGTCCCGGCTGCCCGCGATCCTGGGCTTCCTGTCCCGCTTCGCCCGGCTGGTGGGGTCGTTCGCGGTCGAGCAGTGGCGCGCGCGCCAGGCCGAGCTCGGCATCCGCGAGCAGGCGGTCGAGCAGCGGCGGCAGCGGGTCGCGGCCGTCAGCCTGGCGGAGGACGCGGAGCACTCGCGGGCGGAGGTGACGGCCTACAAGGACAACCTCGAGCGGCTGGTCGAGGAGCGCACCGCCGAGCTGGTCGTGGCCAAGGCGAAGGCCGAGGAAGCCACGCAGATGAAGTCCATGTTCCTGGCCAACATGAGCCACGAGATCCGGACGCCGATGAACGCCATCATCGGCCTCTCCTACCTCGCCCTCAAGACCGACCTCACCCCCAAGCAGCGCGACTACGTCGGCAAGATCCACAACGCCGGGACCTCGCTGCTCGTGGTCATCAACGACATCCTCGACTTCTCCAAGATCGAGGCCGGCCGCCTCGACATCGAGAGCGCGCCTTTTGAGCTCGACGACGTCTTCCAGTCGGTGGCCGTCGTGACGGGCCAGAAGGCCCACGACAAGGGGCTGGAGCTCCTGGTCGAGGTCTCGCCGGAGATTCCCCAGCACCTCGTCGGCGACCCGCTCCGCCTCGGCCAGGTCCTCACCAACCTGGTCAACAACGCGGTCAAGTTCACGGAGAGCGGCGAGATCCGCCTCAAGGCCGAGCTCCTCGAGCGCACCGGCGACAAGGTCCAGCTCCGCTTCTCGATCTCGGACACCGGCATCGGCATGACCCCCGAGCAGTCGGCCAGGCTGTTCCAGCCCTTCACCCAGGCCGACATGTCGACCACCCGCAAGCACGGCGGCACCGGCCTCGGCCTGACCATCTCGCGCCGGCTGGTGGAGATGATGGGCGGCCAGATCTGGCTGGAGAGCGAGCCGGGGGTGGGCAGCACCTTCACCTTCACCGTCTGGCTCGGCCTCGGCTCGGCGACCGGCGGCGGCAAGGTCGTGCCCGAGCGCCTCGCGTCCCTGAGCGTGCTGGTGGTGGACGACAACCCCGCCGCCCGGGAGGTGATGATCGACCTCCTCCGCGGGGTGGCGGCGCACGTCGACGCGGCGAGCTCCGGCGCGGAGGCGGTCGCCGCGGTGGCGGGGTGCGACCCGGAACGCCCCTTCGACGTCGTCTTCATGGACTGGCGGATGCCGGGCATGGACGGCCTCGAGGCGACCCGCCGCATCAAGCAGGACCCGCAGGTCGGGCGCCAGCCGGCGGTGGTCATGGTCACCGCCTTCGGCCGCGAGGAGGTGCGCGAGGAGGCCGAGCGGCTGAGCGTCGACGCCTTCCTGGTCAAGCCCGTCACCCGCTCCATGCTGGTGGACACCCTGGTCACCATCTTCGCCCCCGACGCGCACGAGACGGCGCGGGCCAGGGGCGTCGCCGCCGAGCGGCAGGTCGACCTGCGCGGCGCGCGCGTCCTGCTCGTCGAGGACAACGAGGTCAACCAGCAGGTGGCGGTGGAGCTGCTCGAGGGGGCGGGCGCCCGGGTCGAGGTGGCTGGCAACGGCCTCGAGGCGGTGGAGGCGCTCGAGCGCGCCCCGGACCCAGCCCCCTTCGACGTGGTGCTGATGGACGTGCAGATGCCGGAGATGGACGGCTACCAGGCCACGGCCAGGATCCGCGCCTCGTCGCGCTTCGCCGCCCTGCCGATCATCGCCATGACCGCCCACGCCACGGTCGAGGAGCGCGCCCGCTGCCTGGCCGCCGGCATGAACGACCACGTCGCCAAGCCGATCGAGCCGGCGGCGCTGTTCGACGCCCT
>CAYTJW010000170.1:0-8883 GCA_964438135.1 uncultured Thermoanaerobaculia bacterium | reverse complement strand
GACCTGGTGGCGCGCTGGCCCGACGCCGGCGAGGTGGCGCTGGCCGGAGGCTTCACCATCCTCCCCGGCGGCGCCGGCCAGCTCGCGGTCGACCTCGACGGTCCGCCCACGGCGCGCCCCGGCCGCACCTACACCGTGGTGGTCGAGTACGCCAACACCGGCACGGTCGACATGCCGGCGCCGGTGCTGATCCTCGAGTCCGAGGACCTGCTCGAGATGCGACCGGGCCCCGCCGCCCCGTTCCGGCGCGAGCCGGTGACGATGCTGGCCATCGACCGCTCGCGCCCGGGCTCGGCCGGGGTCCTCGCGCCTGGCGAGGCCTTCCAGATCCCGGTCCAGGTCAGGGCCGAGGGCGGGCCGCACGAGCGCCACGAGCTGGTCGTCCACCGCCTGGACGAGACCCCGCCGGCGGCGGCGGTCGACTGGGCCGGTCAGGAGGCCGGCTTCCAGCCCGCCGACCTCGACCCCGAGGTGTGGGGCCACCTGTGGCCGCGCTTCACTGCCGCGGTCGGCGCGACCTGGGCCGCCTACGCCGACACCCTGCGCGCCAACGCCTCGGCCCTGTCGGCGGTCGGCCGGCCGGTGCACGACCCGACGCTGCTCCTGTCCTACTCCATGCAGCAGGTGGCGGGGCAGACGCCGCTCGCCAACCAGGCGGTGGCGGTCGACGCCCGCTGCCCGGCGCCGGGGGTGCCGCTGCTCCTCGCCCGTGTCTACCCGACCGGCATCCGCGAGCGCTTCGACCTCGGCCCGTTCGGCCGCGGCTGGACCAACCTGTACTGGGAGGTGCGCCTCTCACTCGGCGCGGATGGCCGCGTCCTGGTGCGCTCGGGCTCCGGCTCGACCCGCGAGTTCCTGCTCCTGCCGAGCGGCGCCTACCAGGGCAGCCCGGGCGACCCCGGGCGCCTGATCCCGGGCGGCGGCGGCACGTTCACCCTGGTCGAGGCCGACGGCACCCGCACGTCGTTCGGGGCCGACGGGCGGCTGGCCTCGGTCGGCGACCGCTTCGGCAACCAGGTCGCCCTGGGCTACGACCCCTCCGGCCGTCTCGAGACCCTGAGCCACTCCAGCGGCGACGCCTTCGACCTCGGCTACAACGCCTCCGGGAGGGTCGCCACCCTCACCGACCACGCCGGGGAGCAGGTGCTCTACGACTACGACCCGACCGGCGAGCACCTGACGAGCGTCACCCTGCCCGGCGGCCGGGTCACCACCTACGGCTACGCCGAGCCGACCGGCGCGCCGACCGACCACGCCCTGACCTCGATCGAGGCCGCCGACGGCAGCCAGACCCACTTCGCCTACGACGCGGACGGCCGCCTCGTCCGGGTCGAGCGCAACGACGGCTCCGCGCCGGTCACCTACGGCCACGCGGTGCGCGGCGCGACCACGGTCGGCGACGCCAACGGAACCGTCAGCACGGTGCACTGGGACGAGCTCGGCCGCATCGCCGCGGTGGCCGGCGCGGACGGCGCCGTCACCCTCCTCGAGCGCGACGCCTCGGGCTTCCTGGCGCGGGTGGTCGACCCCCTCGGTGCGACCACCGACCTGGTCCACGGCCCGGTCGGCAACCTGCTCGCGAGCCTCGACCCGCTCGGCGCCGTCACGGTCGAGACCTACGCCTACCCGGCCGCGGGCGGCGCCCTGGTCTCCTCGATCGTCGACCCGCTCGGCGTCGAGACGCGGCTCGAGCGCGACCCCGAGGGCGCGGTCGCCGCCATCGTCTACCCCGACTCCAGCCACGAGGACTTCGTCCGCAACCCGGACGGCCAGGTCACCGGCTACAGCAACCGCCGCGGCCAGGACGTGGAGCTGACCGTCAACCCGCGCGGCCAGACCACGGCGGTGACCGTCGGCGGCACGCCGCGGGCGAGCTACGGCCACGACCCGCTGACCGGCCGCCTGGCGACCTGGACCGACGCGTCGGGAACGACCACCGTCAGCCGCGACGGGCGCGGCTTCCCGACCCGCGTCGACTACCCGGACGGCCACTGGCACGAGTACCAGTTCGACGACGCGGGCAAGCCCACCCGCCGCACCGCGGACGACGGCTTCACCCTCGCCTGGGTGTACGACGCGAGCGGCCGCCTGCACCAGGTGACCGACGGCGCCAGCACGGTCTACGCCGAGTACGCCTACGACGCGGCCGGGCGGCTCGGGGCCGAGACCTTCGGCAACGGCACCGCCACCACCTACGGCTACGACGCGAGCGGCCGCCTGAACGAGGTCGTGCACCTCGCCCCCGGCGGCGGCGAGCGGCAGCACCTCGTCTACGCCTACGACCCGGCCGGCAACCCGGTCAGCGAGACCGACGGCGGCGACGTCACCACCTGGGAGTACGACGCGGCCGGGCAGCTGGTCGCGGTGACCTACCCCGACGGCACCCGCACCACCTGGGAGTACGACTCATCCGGCAACCGCGTCGCCGAGACCGTCGACGGCGCGCGGACCGACTACGAGCTGAACCAGCTGAACCAGGTCACCGCGGCCGGAGCCGAGTCGCTGACCTGGGACGCGGACGGCAACCTCGCGACCCGCACCTCGTCCGGCGGCACCACCCTGAGCTGGGACGCCGAGGGCCGCCTCACCGGCGTCTCGTCGCCCTCGCTGGGTAGCTGGGCCTTCGCCTGGGACGCCTTCGGCCGCCGCGCGAGCGCGAGCCACGACGGCGCCACCACCCGCTACCGCCACGACCTGCTCGGCCTCGTCGACGAGGTCGACGCGACCGGCGCGGCGGTGGCCCACCACGTCGCGGGCAACGGACCGATCGCGCGCCTCGCGGGTGGCGGAGCCACCTACCACGCCTACGACCTCACGGGCTCGACCCGCATCCTGAGCGACGCGAGCGGGCTGGAGGCGGGACGGCGCGCCTACGCGCCGTTCGGCGGCCTGCGGTCCTCGACCGGTGGCGGCTCCTCGCCGTACGGCTTCTGCGGCCGCCACGGGGTGATGACCGACGGCACCGGCCTGGTGCACATGGGCGCGCGCTTCTACGACCCCGGCCTCGGCCGCTTCATCTCGCCGGACCCGCTGCGCTTCGCCATGGGCGCCAACCTGTACCGCTACGCCTCGAGCTCGCCGGTGCGGCTGGTGGACCCGAGCGGCCTCGGCGAGCAGGGGGCGGGCCACACCGCCAACGCCATCGGCACGCTGTCGGAGATTATCGAGGACAGCCTGGCCAAGACCCTGGTCGGCCTGCACCTGTCCGGCATCCAGATCATCACCGCCGGGGCGGAGACCTACGACGGCGCCCGCAAGGGGGACTGGGCGACCTTCTCGCACGGGGTCGGCAACCTGGCCCAGAACGGGGTCGGCCTCGCCATCGCCTGCGGCGCCTTCACCACGGTCACGGTCGGCGGCGTCGCCCTGGCCGAGGTCCTGATCCCGGTCGGCATCGTCACCGGCACCGCCGACCTCTACACCGACCTCTGGATCGAGGGCCTGCGGCCGGGCGGCGACGCCTACAAGCGGCCGGTGCCGCGCAACCTCTACTACCAGTGGTCGCAGAAGTACCCCAACGGCAAGATCCCGCCCGCGGAGTACCTGGAGCTGCGCCGCCGCAGCATGCTCGAGACCATCGTCCCCGGCGACCCGAACGAGAAGAACGGCCCGGTCGGGGTCGGCACGCAGCAGGTGGTCGAGCCGGACGGCGCCATCGCCTACACCATCCACTTCGAGAACATGCCGACCGCCTCGGCCCCGGCGCAGGAGGTGTTCGTCACTGACCAGCTCGACGCCGACCTCGACTGGTCGACGCTGCGCTTCACCGAGATGGCCTGGGGGGACCAGGTGGTGCAGATCACCTCCACCGAGCCGACCTTCACCGGCCGGGTGACGGTGGCCGACTACCGGCCCGGCGACGCCCGCTCGTGGTGGGTCGACCTGGCCGCCGAGCTCACCGCCTGGGGCGAGGTCGCGTGGACCTTCCGCACCCTCGACCCCGCGACCGGCGAGCTGCCCGAGGACGCCGAGGCCGGCTTCCTGCCGCCCAACGACGCCACCGGCCGCGGCCAGGGCCACGTCTCGTTCACGCTCTCCCCGCGGGCGGGCCTCGACGGCGGCACCCGCATCACCAACGAGGCGACCATCGTCTTCGACACCGAGTCGGCGATCACCACCAACCAGTGGTTCAACACCATCTCCTGGGGGGCGTGCGAGCCGAGCGGCGACGGCCTGCTCGACGCCCAGGACCTGGCCCTCGAGGTGCGCGCCATCGCCGAGCCGGGCTACGTCCCGCCCGGCCACGCCGACTGCACCGCCGACGGCGACGAGACCGCCGCCGACCTGCGCTGGCTCATCGGGCTGATGTTCTAGGTGTCACTCATCACGACCGTCCCCGACTGATCGGGCGCGGTGGAGACGACGCGGCGGTCGCGACGGGCGGCGCCTGCTACCCTGGCGGTGGAGCCCTGAGCCCGTGCCGACGCCCGCCGACCTGCTCGTCGCGTTCCAGGCCACCCTCGCCTGGTGGCCGTACGTGCTCGGCGTGGGCGAGGTGATCGCCCTGCTCACCATCCCCTCGGTGCTGCTCCAGCGGCGCGGGCAGCCACTGGCGGCGTTGGCGTGGGTGCGGGGGCTGATCGCCGCGCCGATCGTCGGCGCGCTGGCCTGGTGGGCCATCGGCCGCAGCCACCTGGAGCGCAAGCGGCGCCGGCGGCGCCGGGCCCACGACCGGTTCGTCGGCGTCCGCTCGCGGGGCGACGCCGCCCCGCCCTGCCGGGAGAGCGACCTGCTGCCGCTGGCCGAGCTCACCCTGCGCGGCTGCGACGGGGTGTTCCCGACCGTGCCGGGGAATCGACTGCGGCTGCTGCGCGACGGGGAGGAGACCTACCGGGCGCTGGAGGAGGTCGTGGCCGCGGCCCGCCACCACCTCCACTTCCTGTTCTACTCGTGGGCCGCGGACCGTGTCGGGGCGCGCTTCCGCGACCTCCTGGCGGAGCGGGCGCGAGCCGGGGTCGAGGTCCGGGTCCTGGTCGACGCGCTCGGCAGCCCGGGCGTGGCGGGCCGCTTCATGGACCCCCTGCGGCGCGCCGGCGGCCGGGTCGCGCCGTTCCTGCCGACCCGCTTCCTGCGCCGGTCGCTGACGGTCAACTTCCGAAACCACCGCAAGATCGTCGTGGCCGACGGGAGGGTGGCCTACACCGGCGGTCTGAACATCGGCGAGGAGTACGTCGGCGACTGGCGCGACCTCGGCCTGCTCGCCGAGGGGCCGGTGGTGGCTCACCTGCAGGAGGTGTTCGCCGACGACTGGCACTTCGCCACCGGCGAGAGCGTCACCCACCCGCGCTACTTCGAGCCCGGCTGCCAGCCCGACGGCCCGCCGCTCCTGCCTGCGGGCCTGCCGGTCGTGCCCTGCGCCCTGCTCGCCGACGGCCCGGACCTGCCTCTGGCCCTGATCCACGACGCCAGCTTCATCGCCATCACCCGCGCCCGCGAGCGGGTCTGGGTCACCACCCCCTACCTGATCCCGCCGCCGACGATCCAGGCCGCCCTGCGCACCGCGGTGGCCCGCGGGGTCGACGTGCGGCTGCTCGTGCCCCGGCGCTCGGACCAGCCGCTGACGCGGCTCGCGG
Organism: uncultured Thermoanaerobaculia bacterium; assembly: GCA_964438135.1. Classification (GTDB taxonomy): domain Bacteria; phylum Acidobacteriota; class Thermoanaerobaculia; order Thermoanaerobaculales; family Sulfomarinibacteraceae; genus CAYTJW01. Next base: position 3,310 of record CAYTJW010000170.1, on the reverse strand, counting down.
GCCGCTCGTACTACCCGCTGCTGCTGCGGGGCGGGGTGCGCATCTTCGAGTACCTGCCCGCCATCCTGCACGAGAAGCTGTGGGTGCTGGACTCCGACCTCGCCCTGGTGGGCAGCGCCAACCTCGACATCCGCAGCTTCCGGCTCAACTTCGAGATCACCTGCGCGATCCACGGCGCGGAGGTCAACCGGCAGCTGGCGGCGCTGTTCGAGCAGGGGCTGGCAGAGAGCGAGGAGGTGACGCTCGAGACGGTCGAGCGGCGGGGCAACCTGGCCAGCCTGGCCGAGGCGGCCATGAACCTGGTCAGCCCGCTGCTGTAGGCGACCGGCAGGTGGCCTCGGCAGCCGACGTCTCGGCGCGGGAGTCGCGTGGCCCGGGACCGAGCCCTGGGGGCGGCGCCCGAGGCAGGCCTGGCGCATCGCGACGTCGAGCCGGGGGACGTCGTGCTCGCCCTGGACGGGGCCGGCACCGACCGCGTCGCCCGCGCTGGGAAACCGGCGCCTACCTCCAGTCGCCGATGAGCTCGAAGCCGGCCCAGGAGAAGGGGTGCGAACGGTCGACTGCCGGCGTCTGCCCCCCTGCCGTTCTCGCGCCGTGGATCATCTCCACCTGCGCCCGACGCAGCGCCTCGTCCTTGGCCGTCCCCGCCCTGAGGTGGGTGTAGAACCGTCGCATCAGCTCGGCCGTGCCCGCGTCGGCGACGCTCCACAGCGACGCCAGCACGGTGCGCGCCCCCGCGTACTGGAAGGCACGGCTCAGGCCGACGATGCCCTCGCCCGCGATCTCCCCCCCGAGCGCGGTCTCGCAGCCCGAGAGGGTGACCAGGTCGGCGTCGAGGCGGACCTGCTCGAAGACCTCCCAGGCCTGGAGGAGGCCGTTGTCCTCCCCCTCCCGCCACTCCCCGGGGAGGCTGAGGACGAGGGCCGACTCGAGCGGGAAACGCTCGTCGAGGACACCGTGGGTGGCGAAGTGGACGATCGACGCCTCCTCCCCGACCTCCCGGGCGCGCGCCTCGGTGGCCTCCGCGCCGAGGGCGACGCGCGAGCCCGGGTAGAGCCGGCCCAGGGTCAGCGCCTCCTCCCGTGCCGCGGGCAGGGGGTCGAGCCTGACGCCGGAGCGCAGCAGTGCCCGCAGCGCGGGGCTGGCGTGCTCGGCCTGCGCGCTCGCCAGCGCCGGGTCCCCGAACGCCACCGCCCGCACCGCCGAGCGCGGCCGGCGGGTCCTCTTGAGCTCGGCGAACACCGTCGCCGAGGCGGCGGTCGTGATCGGCTTGGCCTCGACCAGCCAGCGCTCCGCTCCGCCCGTCGGGTCCGGGTCGGCGAGGGCCGCGAACGGCACGAGCAGGAGCGGGCCGTCGGGCAGGAGGAGCAGGCGCTCGGCGGTGGCGACCCGCGCCGCGGCCGGGCCGAGGACGGCGGCCGTGAGCTCCGCCGCCACCGCCCGCACCGCCTCCTCGGGCGACCTCCGGACGATGCTCCGCCGCAGCACGCTGACCCGCTCGCGCAGCGTCTCCTCGCCGACCTCGAGCGGGTAGACCGCGAGTGGCTCGCGGGCGGGCCCCCCCCCGAACACGACCCGGCGCGCGCGGCCCACCGACCAGGCGAGGAGGAGGGTGCCGGGGTCGAGCGCGGCCCGCGTCGCCTCGAGGTCGAGCGGCTCCGGGTACTGGAGGGCGCCGAGGCGGGGCGAGGTCTGGCAGACCCTCGCCCGGAGCCGCTCCCTGCGGCGTCGAATCTCCTCGACCCGGGCCTCGGCTGCCGCCGCCTCCGCCTCACCCCGGCCGGGGCTCTCGGCGAGCTCGGCGGCCGCCCGCTCGTGCTCGGCGGCGAGCCTGCGCCGCTCGCGGTCGAGCTCGGGCGGGATGTCGGCGGCGAAGACGAGGTCGCGCTCGCCGAGCATCTCGAGCAGCGCCCGAGCCCGCGACCGTTCGAGGGCGTGGAACGCCTGCCCGGGCTCGCCGGCGGCGAGGAGGGCGTCGACCAGGTCGCGGTAGTACGAGGCGTACTCGGCACGATAGGCGGTGCGGGAGCCCTCGCTCCCGCCCAGCCGGCCGATCTGCGACTCGAGCGACGCCACCGCCCGGCGGAAGTGGTCCACGGCCGCCGGCAGCGAGCCGCGACGCCGGGCGACCGTGCCGAGGGAGTGCAGGGTCTTGGCCTCGTCGGCGCTGCCCGCGGCCAGGCGCGAGAAGATCGACAGCGCCTGCTCGAGGCGGGCGGTGCCGGCCTCGAGGTCGCCCCCGTCCACGGCCACCTCCCCCAGCGAGGCGAGACAGGTGGCGACCGCCAGGCCGCCCGGGGCGAGCCGCTCGCGGATCGCGAGGGCGCGGCGAAAGCAGTCGGCGGCGGCCGTCAGGTCGCCGCCCTCCCGGGCGACGCTGCCGAGGCTCAACAGGCTGAACGAGACCTCCAGGCTGTCCGGGGCGAGCTGCTCGCGGATGGCGAGGGCGCGCTGGTGGTGCGTGGCGGCGAGCTCGAGCTGACCGCGGGCGCGGGCCACGTTGCCGAGGCCGTTCAGGCTGTCCGCGACCAGGCGGCTGCCGGGCCGGAGGCGCTCGCGGATCGCCAGCGCCTGGCGGTTCAGGGTCTCGGCGGCGGCGAGCTCGCCGCGGTCGAAGGCGACGTTGGCGAGGTTGTTGAGGCAGACCGCGTGCGACAGGCTCTCGGGTGCCCTCCGGGCGACGATCGCCAGGGCCCGCTCGTCGCGATCCTGAGCGAGGTCGAGGGCGCCGCGGGCGCGGGCGATGATGCCGAGGTTGAGCAGCGCGGCGGCGGCGGCCAGGCCGTCCGGCTGCAGCGTCGTCTCGATCTCGAGCGCGCGCCGGTAGAAGCCCTCGGCGAGGTCGAGCGCGCCCCGCTCCCTGAGGACGTTGCCGAGGTTGACGAGGCTGGCCGAGACCGCCCGGGTCCCCGGCGCGCGCCGTTCCTTGAGCGCCAGCGCCTGGCGGTGGTAGGACTCCGCGGTCTCGAGCTCGCCCCCGCGCAGCGCCACCAGGGCCAGGTTGCCGAGGCTGTACGCCACCTCGAGGCTGCCCGGCGCCGCCCGCTCGCGGATGGCGAGGGCGGCGGCGTGGCGCTCCCGCGCCAGCTCGAGCTCGTCCAGATCGAGGGCGAGCTCGCCCAGGGCGTTGAGGGTGACCGCCGTGGCGAGGCTCTCCGGCGCCAGCGCCGAGCGGATGGCGAGGGCGCGGCCGAGGAGCGCGGCTGCCGCCTCGAAGCGGCCGCTGTCCACGGCCTGCTTGCCGAGGTCGTGGAGCGCCGCGGCCTCGGCCAGGCTCCCCGGCGCCCGCCTGACCGCCATCGCCAGGGAC
>CAYTJW010000169.1:0-8895 GCA_964438135.1 uncultured Thermoanaerobaculia bacterium | reverse complement strand
GTGGGAAGCGCGCCGCCACCCGCCGCGCCGTCTCGAGCGCCGCGCCCCCGGCGTCGACCTGCCGGCCGTGAACCCGGCGCAGCAGGGTGCGGGCGAGGCGGCGCACCAGCGGCTCGAGCTCGGCCTCCGGCATCCGCTCCGGCGCGCTGACGTGGAGGGTCGTGCCGCGCAGGCGGGCGTTGACGTTCTTGACCCGCTTGCGCTCGAGCTCGAGGGTCAGCTCGACGCCGTCGACCTCAAGCGGGCGGCGGACGGCGGGCGCCGTCACCCCCCCTACTCCCACTCGATCGTGCCGGGCGGCTTCGACGTCACGTCGTAGACCACCCGGTTGACGCCCTCGACCTCGTTCACCACCCTGCGGGCGATGCGGTCGAGCACCTCGGGCGGGAAGCGGTACCAGTCCGCGGTCATGAAGTCGTCGGTGGTGACCGCCCGCACCGCCAGCACCTGCTGGTAGGTGCGCTGGTCGCCCATGACCCCGACCGAGCGCACCGGCAGCAGCACGCACAGGGCCTGGGCGATGTCGTCGTAGAGCCCGGCGGCGCGGATCTCCTCCGAGGCGATGGCGTCGGCGTGCTGCAGGGTCGCGACCCGGTCGCGGTCGACCGGCCCCAGGATCCGCACCGCCAGGCCCGGGCCAGGGAAGGGGTGGCGCCAGACCAGCTCGCGCGGCAGGCCGAGCTCCTCCCCCAGCCGCCTCACCTCGTCCTTGAACAGGTCGCGCAGCGGCTCGACCAGCTCCAGGCCGAGCCGCTCGGGCAGGCCGCCGACGTTGTGGTGGGTCTTGATCACCGCCGCCGTGCCGCGCACGCCCGAGGACTCGATCACGTCCGGGTAGAGGGTGCCCTGGGCCAGGTAGCGGGCGTCCGGGTAGCGGCGGGCCTCCGCCTCGAACACGGCCACGAACTCGCGGCCGACGATGCGCCGCTTCTCCTCCGGGTCGCCGACCCCGTCCAGGGCGGCGAAGAACTGCTCCGAGGCGTCGACGTGGACCAGCGTGACCCCGTGCCCGGCGAAGCGCTGCCGCACCCGGGCGCCCTCGTCCCGCCGCAGGAGGCCGGTGTCGACGAAGATCGGCACCAGCCGCTCGCCCACGGCCTGCCGCAGCAGCTCGGCGGTGACGGTCGAGTCGACCCCGCCCGACACGCCGCAGACCACGGTCCCCCGCTCGAGCCGGGCCGCGAGCGCGTCGACCAGCTCGCGCCGGATCGAGGCCGTGGTCCAGTCGCGCCGAGCCCCGGCCGAGTCGAGGAAGCGCTCGAGCATGGCCGTGCCGTGGGGGGTGTGCCGCACCTCGGGGTGGAACTGCAGTCCGACCAGGCGCCGCGCCGGGTCGACCATGGCCGCGAACGGGGTGGTGGCGGTGCGGCCAACCGGCTCGAAGCCGGGTGGCAGCGCCTCGACCGAGTCGCCGTGGCTCATCCACACCGGCTGCCAGGCCGGCATGCCGGCGAGCAGGGGCCCCTCCCCCACCCGCTCGAGCTCGGCCAGCCCGTACTCGCGCCGCTCCGCCCCCCGCACCCGGCCGCCCAGCATCGCGGCCATGAGCTGCATGCCGTAGCAGATGCCGAGCACCGGCACGCCCAGCGCGAAGACCGCCGGGTCGGGCCGGAGCGCGCCCTCCTCGAGCACCGACGCCGGCCCGCCCGACAGCACCAGCGCGATCGGCGCGTGCTCCTCCACCACCCCCCGCCCGGCGTCGCCCCGCTCGATCACCGCCCGCACCCCGAGCTCGCGGATGCGGCGGGCGATGAGCTGCGTGTACTGCGACCCGAAGTCGAGGACGAGCACGGTCTGGTGGCTCATGCGACCTCCCGGCGGAGGAGACGATAGCAGAGCGGGGGGCCGAGGCGGGGCGGCCGCCGCGGCCACGCGCCGGGGGGATGTGCTCCGAGCGCTTCGGCGCGGGCGCGGTTCGCGGCCGAGGCGACGTGGTCGTGGGCGGACTCCAAGGCGGCAGCCCGAAGCGAGCACGCCATGGCGAGGCCATCCCTCAGCGCCCAGCGCCGGCGACCACTGCCCCGAGGGTTCACACAGCGCCCGGATTCCCTCTCTGAGCCCGACCGGAGCACCGAAGTCCGCCACTGCGGCTGCGAGCTCCCCCTGGGCCGACAGTGCCACGCCGCGGTTGGCGAGAGCCGCGGCCAGGTCGTTGCGCAGCTCCGCCGACCACTGTCCGGCCGGCTCGAGGAGCGCCCGGACCCCCTCGATGGTCGTGACCGCAGCCGAGAGGTCCGCCACCACGCCCGCCAGCTCACCCTGGGCCGCGAGAGCGTTGCCTCGGTTCACCAGGGCCGCGGCCAGGAACGCCTCCCGCCCGGCCCAGGTCTCGACCAGCCGGCGGATGTCCTGTCGCCCCACGGCCCTCCCTCTCGTCGGCGACCGGGTGCAACCGGGGCGCTGCGGGTCGGTCGAGGCGTGTGCAGCGCCGCGACTCCTCGCGGCCCGACCTGGACGTGGACCTGGACGTGGACGTGGACCACGCAGTCGTGTCGAGTTGCCAGGGCGCATCGGGCGAATCCCAGGCGCCCAGGTCCCCTGCGGGCTCTCCCCGACGCTGCCCGATCCGGTCGGGCGCGCGGCATCGGTCCAGGTCCAGGTCGAGGTCCACGTCCACGACCACGTCCAGGTGCGAGCCGTCCCCCGGGGCCCGCGCCCTGGCCGGCCTGCCTCCGGCGTCCCGGGCGGGTGCCCGGTGGCAAGACTCTGTCTCAGTCGCCGCGGTTGACGGGGTCCGGCGGCGCCATTAGGATGCGAACGGCTCGTGAAACAGGCCACATGGAGGGTGCTCTCTGATGGCCAGCCAGTTTCTGCCCGTGCTCGTGACGCTCGCCGCCGCGGTCGGCTTCGCCGTCGTGTTCCTCGCCTTCGCCGCCCTGGTGAGCCAACGCTCGCGGCACAACCCCCCCGGCAAGCGCCAGACCTACGAGACCGGCGTGCCGCTGCTCGACCGCGCCCGCAAGCGGCTGTCGGTCAAGTTCTACCTGGTGGCGCTGGTGTTCGTGGTGCTCGACGTCGAGGTCGCCTTCCTCTACCCCTGGGCGGTCGTCTACCGGGAGAGCCTCGGCGCCGGCTCGGCCGTGGCGCTGTGGGACATGGTCGCCTTCCTGGTCCTGCTCGGCCTCGCCTACGTCTGGCTGTGGCGGACCGGGGTGTTCGACTGGGGCGCGCGCCGCCAGCCGGCGCCGCCGGTCCCGGCCGGGGAGGGACGATGACCGCGCCGCTCGCGGTCGCCCCGGCCGACGGGGTGGGGTCCGAGGTCAAGCTGCCGCCGGAGGTCGAGACCGAGCTGGCCGCCCTGCTGCCGCGCTACCCGACCGCTCGCGCCGCCCTCCTGCCGCTGCTCTGGCTCTGCCAGCGGCGCTGGGGCTGGATCTCGCCCGGGGTGGCGCGGGCCGTGGCCGCCCGCCTGGACCTGTCGCCGGCCGAGGTGGACGGCGTCGTCACCTTCTACACCATGTTCCGCACCTCGCCGCCAGGCCGACACGTGGTGCAGGTGTGCACCACCCTGTCCTGCCAGCTGTGCGGCGCCGCAGGCCTGGTCGAGCACCTCGAGCGCCGACTGGGCGTGGGCTTCGGCGAGACCACCGCGGACGGCCGCTTCACCCTGGTCGACGTGCAGTGCCTGGGAGCCTGTGGAGAGGCACCGGTGGTCCAGGTCGACGACGAGTATCACGTCAATCTCGACCCCGAGAAGCTCGACCGGCTCCTCGACGGGCTCGCCTGAGGGGGGGCAGATGGAACCGATTCTCCTCCGGGCGCGCGGGCTGAGGGGCTCCCGCTCCATCACGTCCTACGTCAAGCGGGGTGGCTGGGGCGCCTTCGAGAAGGCGCTGCGCATGGCGCCGGCCGACGTCGTCGCCGAGGTCAAGGCCTCCGGCCTGCGCGGCCGCGGCGGCGCCGGCTTCCCCACCGGCACCAAGTGGGGCTTCATCCCCAAGGACAACCCGAAGCCCCGCTACCTGGTCTGCAACGCCGACGAGTCGGAGCCCGGCACCTTCAAGGACCGGGAGCTGATCCACGTCGACCCGCACCTGGTGCTGGAGGGGATTGCCATCGCCTCCTGGGCCATCGGTGCCCACGTCGCCTACGTCTACATCCGCGGCGAGTTCGTCGAGGAGGCGCGGATCCTCGACAAGGCGATCGCCGAGGCGCGCAAGGCCAAACGCCTCGGCCGGGACATCTCCGCCTCCGGCTTCGACCTCGAGATCCACGTCCACCGCGGTGCCGGGGCCTACATCTGCGGCGAGGAGACGTCCCTGCTCGAGTCGCTCGAGGGCCGGCGCGGCCTGCCCCGCCTCAAGCCGCCCTTCCCGGCGGTGGTCGGCGCCTTCGGCTGCCCGACCATCGTCAACAACGTCGAGACCCTGGCCTGCGTGCCGCACATCCTCGAGCGCGGCAGCGCCTGGTTCGCCGCCATCGGCACCGAGCGCTCGACCGGTCCGAAGCTGTTCTGCGTCTCCGGCCACGTCGAGCGGCCCGGCGTCTACGAGCTGCCGCTCGGCACCACCTTCCGTGAGATCATCGAGCAGCACTGCGGTGGCGTGCGCGGTGGCCGCCGGCTCAAGGCCTTCATCCCCGGCGGCTCGTCGGCGCCGGTGCTGACCGCGGACAAGGTCGACACCCCGGCCGACTTCGAGTCGGTCGCCGCGGCCGGCTCGATGCTCGGCTCGGGCGGTCTGATCGTCATGGACGAGACCGTGGACATGATGTGGGCGCTCGAGAACCTGCTCCGCTTCTACGCCCACGAGTCGTGCGGCCAGTGCACTCCCTGCCGGGAGGGGTCGGACTGGGCGCTCGACGTCGTCCGCCGGGTCAACGCCGGCCACGGCCGGACGGAGGACCCCGAGACCCTGCTCCGCATCGCCCGCTACTCGAGCCAGGGCATGACCATCTGCCCGCTCGGCGACGCCTACTGCGAGCCGCTGCGGAGCTTCGTCGAGCGCTTCCGGGACGAGCTCGACGCCAAGATCGCGGCCGGGACCCCGCTCCCGCCCGCAGCCCTGCCGATCCTGCCGCTCCGCGCCGCGCGCGAGCAGTTCGGGCTCTAGGCCGAAGAGGGGAAGAGTCGACTATGGCGACGGTCACGATCGACGGCCACGCGACCCAGGTGGCCGACGGCACCAACCTGGTCGAGGCCGCCAGGACGGTCGGCATCGAGATCCCGACCTACTGCTACCACCCTGGCCTGTCCGTGGTCGGCCAGTGCCGCATCTGCTTCGTCGAGGTCGAGGGGGCGCCGCGCCTGGTCACCGCCTGCTCGACCCCGGTCCGGGACGGCATGGTGGTCTCGACCACCAGCCAGAAGGTGCGGGACGCCCGCGCCGCGGTCATGGAGTTCCTGCTCGCCAACCACCCCCTCGACTGCCCGGTGTGCGACCAGGCCGGCGAGTGCTACCTGCAGGACTACTCGGTCGCCCACGGCCTCGACACCACGCACATGGTCGAGGAGCGGCGCACCTTCCCAGGCCTGGAGCGGCGGCTGATCGGGCCGCACGTGGTGCAGAACCAGAACCGCTGCATCCACTGCACCCGCTGCATCCGCTTCACCCAGGAGATCAGCGAGACCCACGACCTGACCATGAAGTCGCGCGGCAACCACTCCTACATCGACACCCACGACGGGCGGCCGTTCGCCAACCCCTGGTCGGCCTGCGCCGCCGACGTCTGCCCGGTGGGCGCGCTGACGGTCAAGGAGTTCCGCTTCCGCGCCCGGGTCTGGCACCTCGACGAGACCCCGTCGACCTGCCCCGGTTGCAGCGTCGGCTGCGCCGTCCACCTGGGCAGCCTGAAGGGCGTCGTTCACCGCTTTACGCCCCGCCCCAACCCGGAGGTCAACGGCTGGTGGATGTGCGACTACGGCCGTTTCCTGGCCGACGAGCTCAACGCCCGCGACGTCGAGCGCCCGGTGCGCCGCGGCGGTGCCGGGCCCGAGCCGGTGACCTGGCGGGAGGCGATCACCGAGCTGGCGGCCCTGGTCGCGGCCCGGCCGCGGGTGGTGCTGTCGGCCAGCCTGTCCAACGAGGCGCTGTACCTGGCCAGGCGGGTCCTGGTCGACCACGCCGGCTGCGAGGCGGTGGTGCCGGTCGCCGTGGCCGAGCCGCACCGGGTCAAGAACGGGCGGCGCGAGTGGGTGGAGAGCCGCGACGCCCATGCCAATGCCCTCGGCGCGCGGTTGCTGGGCCTGGACCTGGTCGACCAGGCGGGGCTGGAGACCTTCCTGGTGACCTCGACCGGCCCGGTGGTGGTGCTCGACAACCGCGCCCACCCCTGGCTGGAGGGCGACGCCGCCGCCCAGACGGTGGCGGGCCAGGAGGTGGCCGCGGCGGCCCGCACCTGGACGCCGCTGGCGCGGCGGGCGCGACTGCTGCTGCCGCTCGCGTCGTGGGCCGAGACCGAGGGCACCTACACCTCCTCCACCGGCCGCGTCCAGCTCGCCCGGCGGGCCTTCGCGCCGCACGGCCAGGCGCGGCCGGCGTGGCAGGTCCTGCACGACCTGGCCGTGGCCCTGGGGGTGGAGGACGGTGGCCCCGCCTCGCCCCGGCGCCTGCTCGAGCGGCTCGCCCGCGAGGTGCCCGCCTTCTCCGGGGCGACCTGGCGCCAACTGACCGAAGAGCCGGGCGTGGCGGTCCGCGAGGAGGTCGGAGATGTGGGCTGAGCTGCTGGTCGTCGGCATCAAGGTCGCGGCCATGTTCGGCGTCCTGCTGACGGTCGTGCCGGTCATGGTGTGGGTGGAGCGGCGCGGCTCGGCCCTGATCCAGGACCGCCTCGGCCCCAACCGGGTGGGGCCGTTCGGCCTGCTGCAGCCGGTGGTCGACGCGGTCAAGCTGATCACCAAGGAGAACCTGGTCCCGGCCGGGGTCGACCGGTTCCTGTACGTGCTCGCCCCGGGCATCGCCCTGACCGTGGCGCTGTCCACGTTCGTCGCCGTCCCGTTCGGCAAGGACTCGGGCCTCGAGCTGTTCGGGCACCCGGTCGACGGCCTGATCGTCGCCCCGGACCTCAACGTCGGGATCCTCTACGTCTTCGCCATCGCCTCGCTGGCGGTCTACTCGCTGGTGCTGGCGGGGTGGGCGTCGAACAACAAGTACTCGCTGATCGGCGGGCTGCGCGCCTCGGCCCAGACCATCTCCTACGAGCTGGCGATGACCATCTCGGTGGTCGGCGTGCTGATGGCGTCGAGCTCGCTCCACCTCGGCCCGGTGGTCGAGCAGCAGGCCGGCACCTGGCTGTACGTGCTCCCCCGCTGGAACGTCTTCCCGCAGATCCTCGGCGCCATCACCTTCGTGGTCGCCGCCTTCGCCGAGACCAACCGCATCCCGTTCGACCTGCCGGAGGCCGAGGCCGAGCTGGTGTCCGGCTACCTGACCGAGTACTCGGCCATCAAGTACGCCTCGTTCTTCATGAGCGAGTACGTGCACATGGTGACCTCGTCGGCGCTGGTCGTGGTGCTGTTCTTCGGCGGCTGGCAGCTGCCCTGGGTGACCATGCCCGGCGGCTGGACCGGCGCCCTGCTGTCGCTGGCCGTGTTCGCGGCCAAGGTGGCGTTCTTCATGTGGTTCTTCGTCTGGGTCCGCTGGACCCTGCCTCGCTTTCGCTTCGACCAGCTGATGGCGCTGGGGTGGAAGGTCATGGTGCCGATGTCGGTGCTCAACTTCCTGTGGGTGGGCGCGGGGATGGCGCTCGGGATTCTCTAGCCGGAGGCCGAGATGGTGGTGTGGGTCTTCCTGATCGCGGCCGCCCTCGCCGTGGCGTTCGCGGTGGTCGCCGTCGCCCACCGCAACCCGGTGATCAGCGTCCTCTGCCTGGTGATGGTGTTCTTCGCCCTGGCCACCGTCTTCGCCGTGCTCGGCATGGACTTCCTGGCCGCGGTGCAGCTGATCGTCTACTCGGGCGCCATCCTGGTGCTGTTCCTGTTCGTGGTGATGCTCCTGAACGTCGGCCCGGCCGAGCGGCTCGGCGCCGGCCGGCCGTGGCAGGCGCTGCTCGGCGCGGTGGCCGCGATCGGCCTCGGCGCGGTCGTGGTCCTGGCCGCGTCGCGCCTCGCGCCTGCCGCGGGCGCGCTGCTCGAGGGGTCCGAGGGCGGCACCGTCTTCCCCATCGGCCGCGCCCTGCTCGGCTCCCACCTGTTCGCGTTCGAGCTGGTCTCGGTCCTGCTCGTGGCCGCCATCGTCGGCGCCGTCTACCTGGCGCGGCGGGAGAAGGAGTCGCGATGAGCCCGTCGGCCCTCGTCCCAGTCCCCTACGCCTGGGTGCTGGCCCTGTCCGCGGTGCTGTTCGCGGTCGGCACCCTGGGCGTGCTGCTGCGCCGCAACGGCATCACCATCTTCCTGTCGCTCGAGATCATGCTCAACGCCGCCAACGTCGCCTTCGCCGCCTTCGCCCTCAAGCTGGCCGCCGCCCCGGGCGGCACCGCGGCGGCGCTGGCCGGGCAGGTGTTCGTGTTCTTCGTCATCGGCGTCGCCGCCGCCGAGGCCGCGGTCGGTCTCGCCCTGTTCATCGCCGTCCACCGACTGAAGGAGACGGTCGACGTCGACCGTCTCGACATCCTGCGCTGGTAGGAGGCGGACATGCTCGGATCGCTGTGGTTGATCCCGGTCCTGCCGCTGGCCGGCGCCGTCCTCTGCCTCCTGCTCGGCGCCCGCGGCGCCGGCAAGGGCGCCGTCACCGCGGTCGGCGTCGGCACGGTGGGCGCCGCCACCGTCGCCGCCTTCGTCGCCCTCGGGCAGTACCTGCTGCAGCCCGAGAAAGTGCTGGTGGAGAGCTACTTCACCTGGATCGCGGCCGGCGACATCACGGTCGCGGCGTCGTTCCAGCTCGACCCGCTGTCCGCCCTGATGCTGTCGTTCGTGACCTTCGTCGGCTTCCTCATCCACCTCTACTCGGTCGGCTACAT